>JAJZSZ010000060.1 GCA_021849365.1 Bacteroidota bacterium
TCCGATCTAAACGTTTCTATGAAGCACAGGTTCCGGCAGGTCGCGGCTGTACACCACTCGACGTAATGCGCGCCGTGTATTACATCATCGAACAGGAATACGAAACCGGCCAGGCTGTACCCGTCACCGGTGGACAAAATATGTTGAACTAGCTTCTGGCGACTAGCAGCTTGCAACTGGCAAAAAGCCAGAAACTAGCTGCCAATTGTTAGTAGCAAAACTAAAAGCCTATGTCCTACAAGAATCTTGAAATATGGCAATTAGCTCGTGAAGTCGCGATTGATATACACGAAATGACATTGAAGGATCTGCCTTCGTTTGAAATGTACGAAACGGGATCACAAATCAGACGATCATCCAAAAGTACCCGGTCAACAATCGTTGAAGGATATGGAAGACGAACATATCAGGCCGAATACTTCAAGTTTCTGACTTATGCCATTGCTTCAAACGACGAGACAATTGATCATCTGGAGAGTTTATGGGACACAGGTTCACTAAAGAATAAAGAAAAGTTTGATTCCATTCATTCTAAATGTGAATTACTTGGCAAAAAGCTGAATAATTTCCTGAAGCATTTTGAAAGGAAATGAAAGCTTCTGGCTACTAGCAGCTAGCAACTTGCAAGAAGCCAGTAGCCAGCCGCCAGTAGCCAGCTGCCAGAAGCTAATTGCCAGTTGCTGTTAATAAAAGAGATAACGTTATTCAAAGAGAGAATATGAAAACCAAAGCAGTTCGTTTATACGGAAAAGAAGATTTGAGATTGGAAGAGTTTGAACTTCCAGCCATCACGGCCGACGAAATTCTGGCCAAAGTAGTGTCCGATAGCATTTGCATGTCATCCTATAAAGCAGCCAAACAGGCCACTGACCACAAACGTATCCCGCAGGATATTGCCGAAAATCCAATCATCATTGGTCACGAGTTCAGTGGCGAGTTGGTGGAAATTGGCGACAACTGGAAACACAAATTCAAAGCCGGACAAAAGTTCTCCATTCAGCCAGCCATTTATTACGAAGAAGGTCCGGTAGGGGTGTTGAGCGCTCCCGGCTATTCGTATCAATACATCGGCGGTGACGCGACATACGTGATCATCCCAAAAGATGTGCTTGTGCAGGATTGTCTGCTGGCATACGATGGTCCTGGCTTTTATCCGGCTTCGCTGGCCGAGCCGTTGTCGTGCGTGATTGGTGCCATGCATGCCAATTACCACACCACGCCGGGTTCGTACGTGCACAAAATGGAAATTGTGGAGAATGGTAAAATGGCGATTCTGGCCGGAGTTGGCCCGATGGGACTGGCTGCCATCAATTACGTCATTCACCGTGCCGACTGCAAACCAAGCTTGTGTGTGGTTACCGACATCGATCAGGCTCGTTTGGATCGTGCGGCTACCATTTATCCGGTTGAGGAAGCTGCCAAACGCGGCATCGAACTGGTTTACCTGAATACCAAAATTGAAGATCCGGTAGCTAAACTGAAAGAACTTTCAGGCGGAACAGGTTACGACGATGTGTTTGTATTTGCTCCGGTTGCTCCGGTCATTGAGCAGGGCGACGCCATTCTGGCGTTTGACGGTTGTTTGAATTTCTTCGCCGGTCCCTCGGATCAAAACCTTCAGGCTAAAATGAATTTCTACAACGTGCATTACGCCTACACCCATATCGTGGGAACATCCGGAGGAAACACCGACGACATGAAAGAAGCCTTGCAGGTAATGACTGCCGGACTTGACCCTGCCGGATTGGTAACCCACATTGGAGGCTTGAATGCCGTGGCCGAAACTACCCTCGATTTACCGCACATTCCGGGCGGAAAGAAACTGATTTATACACACCTCGAAATGCCGCTGACTGCCATTGCCGATTTTGCCGAACTGGGTAAAACCGATGCCAAATTTGCGAAGCTGGCCGAAATCTGCGACCGCCACCAAGGATTGTGGTCGGTGGAGGCCGAGGAATATTTGCTTGGTCTTTTTCAGGCATAAGAGAATTCTAAATTATACTGAAAGGCACAATGAGGAAGGCGAAATCTTTCTGAATTGTGCCTTCTCTGATTTTCAGCAATTTCAGGTAGGGTAGTGGTTTGTATTTTCGGATTTGTTATAAAAACTCAATCGGGTACTTTATTTCCAAAGTGCTCGTTTTAAACTAATCAACTCAAAACACAAATCGATGAAGTGAGCATGATTTCTGAAAACACCAATTTAAATGAATATTTTCCAATCATGCGAATTGAACGAAGTGAAATCCATGGAATGAATTCCATGTGACAATTAAAAAACAAAAAAATAAGCACATGAAAAAAAGATTGTTTGCTTTGGCTTTTATCCTGATGACGGTGATGATTGTTTCGTGCGAAGAGGATTCCGATAGTGAGGACGAAGGAGTGAGCTATGAAAGTAGTCACAATACCGGCAAGAATTGCCTGAGCTGCCACTCCAGCTTTAAACTGGCCGGCTCGGTCTATAATCAGGCGCTGACTTCGGCTTATGCGGGGGCAAAAATCAAAGTTACCTCACAGGCTAACGGTGCCGGAACCGTATTGCTAACACTTACTTCTGACAATACAGGGAATTTCCATACCAGCAGTTCCATCAGTTTCGGTAGTGGGGTATATGTCAGCGTTGAAGGAACTTCGGGAACGGTGAAATACATGAACTCTGCAATTACAAGTGGAGCATGTAATTCTTGCCACGGATCATCAACATCCAAAGCCTGGGCTGAATAAGGCTCCTGTTATTCTTTGCCGGAAAGAGGCTGGTTCTCCGATAAATCATTTGGGAGCCAGCCTCTTTCTGTTTATTCAGGTCATATCTTAAGTCTTTTGTTGAAACTTCAAATTATAGAGACCCTTTCCCCGCAGCTGAGTTCAGGTGTCGTATCTTTGCAGCATTAAACATTAGATAATAGAAGATGATTTACATGGCCGACACAGCCGATCTGGAAGAGCTCCGGAAGCTGTACACATTTTTCCCGCTCGAAGGGGTAACAACAAATCCAACTATTCTGAAAAATGCAGGTTACAAACTATCTGTTGCTGTCGAAGGTATTCAGGAATTGGTAGGCTCCGGAATGGTGCACGTTCAGATGATTTCTTCGGAAACCGACGATATGGTTCGCGAAGCAAAAAAATACCGTACCTATTTCGATTTTGGTGATAATTTCTATGCCAAGATTCCGGTTACTCCCAATGGCTATAAAGCTATGCGCATTTTAAAAGATGCTGGTATAAATGTTACTGCAACGGCTATTTTTACCCAGCAGCAGGCCTTGGTAGCCATGAAAGCAGGTGCCGATTTTGTGGCTCCGTACGTTAGTCGTCTGGATAACATTTCGTCGCACGGGATTGAAGTGGTTGGCGATATTGTGGAAAATATTGCACTTTACGGCCTGAATGGGAAAGTTTTGGCGGCCAGTTTTAAAACCGTTGACCAGATTTACCGCACCAGCATGGCCGGAGCACATTCTGCGACCATTAGTCCTGAATTGCTGCATCAGCTCATCAAACACCCTATGACCGACATTAGCGTGAAACAGTTTGAAGCTGACGCCGAAGGCTTGTATGACATTGAATATTGATCTCCGGAAAATAAATTCATATGTGCTAAAATCCATTTCTGATCAGAAATGGATTTTTTTATGAGTATAGCTGATATACGGCCCGGGCTGAATAAAAAATTCTCCTTTCAGGGTTGGTCATAGGCTATTTTAAAATAAAAAACAATAGCGCTTCAGCAAAACGAAAAACAAGTGGGTGAATAATCAGAACTTTTCTGCGTTAGGCATCGGATTAAAACGGATATAATTTAACGTCCTTCATAAGGTAAAGAATATCACTTGAATTTGTTCGAGAATGTTAATAACTAACGGTGTTTTGTTGATAACGTTGCTCTTAGGCCTCTTTTTAATGAAATGAAATTACTAGTTTTGAACTGTTAAATTTTCATTAAAAACAGGCTTGGGTTAATGGTTTCGTATGATCTGCTGCCTGTTGTGAAGTTTGCCCGTTTCCTCTCCCCAATGCAAGTCTTTCCGTTAAAAGTTTTCTGTTACTGACATCGACAAATGGTCTGTTTCGGCTTTGATGTGAAAAAGGGAATCCTTCTTTGCCGGAATAAATGTGAGGTGAGAAAAATATTAATTATTGCGATATGAGAATATTGTCGGGTTTGTTGTTTGCCATGTTGTTAATGTCGTTTAAACCGTCGGCCGAAAAAGACGGCGCCAGTACCCGCCCCGGGTTCTACATCTTCGTCGAAGACTTCACCGACCGCACCTATCATAAATTCATTGTCGAATCGAAAGATTCTGCCAATACAATTTTCAATAAATTCTTTCATTCCGAACTTGAATTGGGCGATGTCGATCATCCCATTACCATTTACAACGGGAAGCGCAATTTCTACATTGCCCGGGTTAGTGTTTTCGAAACAACTGGTGGCAAAAAGAAATTCAAAAACCTGAAGTATGCCGATGTTTACCGCAAGCGCTCACGTTTGAAACCGGTAAGGCTGTAATTTCTTCCTGAAAAATTTATCTTCTAATTATTCCGGTCTTTTAACCGTCTTGCTGGCAGCTTTTTTACTGATCAGGTAAACGCCCGAAAGAATCAGCGCCATACAAAACAGGTGAAGTATGGTCACTTTCTCGCCGTCGAATATGCCCCACATGATGGCAAATATGGGAATGATGTAAGTAACCGATGACGCCGCTACGGCCGACGAGTGCCTGATCAGGCTGTTCATCAGCATTTGTGCAAAAGCAGTGCCCACAATACCCAGAGCTGCAAGCGCCAACAGGTGTATCGGCCATCCTGGATTGGAAGTTGCCGCAGCCAGATCGGTTGTGAGTAAATACCCCAATGCTACCGGTCCAATAAACAAAAACGACAGTGAGGTAACCTGAATGCCCGTAAGATGCGATAATTTCGATTTAATCTGGTTAATGCTGATGGCGTAAAAACAGGTAGCGAGCACAATGTAAAACGCATAACTGTTTACGGTTCCCAACCGGAAACCTTCGCCAGCCAGGATTAGCCCGGTAGCACCCGCCAATCCGAGCAGTAGCCCTGCGCCCTGCATCGGACGAAACAGGGTTTTATGAAAAATCAGTCCTACAATCAATGTGAACACCGGAGTGAGCGAATTCAGCATTCCGGCCAGCGAACTGTTGATACGTGTTTCGGCAATCATAAACAGAAAGGCCGGGAAAAAGCTACCGATAAAACCTGCAACAAGTAAACTGGCTAAATCTTTACGTTTCAGGTTCCGGAGTTGCCTGATTGAAAGGGGTAGCAGTACCAGCGAAGCCAGCACGATGCGCAGCGCTCCGGCCTGTTCGGCGCTGAAACTTTTCAGGCCGATTTTCATCAGAATGAACGAACTGCCCCAGATAAAGGCCAGTACCAACAAGATACTCAACTGAAACCAGCGTTTTTCCCAAAGCATAGAATGAGTTTTTTTTGAAAGCGGAAAGATAGCAGAAAATGAAAAGTAAAGAAAAGGGTTATCCGCAATCTGCAGATAACCCTTTGGTCTTATGCGGTCTTAAAATGCCGGTTAATCATCGTTATGATCCATGTTATGATCTCCGTGATGATCGTATTCCACATCTTCACACGACGAAATCTTACCCTTTATTTTCAGGTAAAGATTAGGATTTGAGGTCGCGTTAACAATGATCTTGCCATCGGTTAAGGCTGCAGCGTCAAGGTCCGATATGGAAACGCCGCTCATCAGTTGGGCCAGGTTCAGGTTTACCAGGGCCGAATAGTCGTTGGTACCGTCAAGCGTTGTTCCTTCTTTTTCAACCTCAAATTTGAAATTTTCGTTCATCGTGATTTCGATTGGAATTACAGTTCCCAGAGCATTGGTGAAGGAACCGGCTAAATAAAAAACAGGAACCGTTGAGTTTTGAGATTTGGCTGCCTCAATTTCCAGTTTAATTTCGTCGTAAACTCCCGGATCAAGAGCAATATCTCCAACCACAGAATTCGCATCGAAAAGATCGACCACTTTCGATCCTCTCCATTCATAACTGACTTTGTAGGAATTCTGAGCATTTTCAGTCTCTTTTCCTTCAGCCTTAAACTCAATGTGCGAAACATTCATGGTGCAAACATTCCAGGCGAATAACGGGGTTACAAGAGTTGCCGATTTAAGCACAGCAGAGCTCTTGTTGGTGGCTTGCATTTTTACCTGCAAAGCCGACGATGAATCGGTCGTGTTCTTTTCACAGGAGAACAGTAGGACCCCTAAAAACAATAACATTACAGCACTAATTCGTTTCATAGTTTTCATTTTTTAGTGTTTCACTTTTCGGATGGAGAATACATTGTTTTTCGAGTCGGCTATTTTTACTAACGGAGAAACAGGTGTTTTGTTTTGTCTCCCGATACAAATGAATCATACCTCTTCCGGAAAAGAACTCACTTTGCTGTGACATTCTAATTATCTCTTCAACGTCAGAATGTTATTTCGAATGGATTATATTGAAATCAAGTAAACCTTATGCGTATCTCGGGTTACCCATAAAAAAATCTGTTTTGTGCTTATTGTTCCGAACTTTTTTTACTTTCGCGCTTTATATATGCAGTTATTTAGAAAAGTAGATATGAAAAATTTCCTTTTGGTTTTTGCTTTGATATTTTTGGTTTTTTCCGGCGCCAAAGCCCAGAATGTTCAGGATGTGGATGCCCTGAAATTCAAGGAGCTGGTTGATAAGGGCAATTGTTTGCTGCTCGATGTGCGCACACCGGGCGAATATGCTTCGGGGCACATTGCAGGATCAACCAACATTAATATTGCAGATCCGGCGTTTGAGTCACGAATTAAACTGCTCGACAAGTCGAAAACCATACTGATTTATTGTCTGTCGGGTAGCCGGAGCGAGGTGGCTGCCATGTATATGAGTAAACTTGGGTATAAACCGGTGTATAATTTGCAACGGGGCGTTATTACCTGGAACCGCGCAGGTCTGCCGCTCGAAACCAGCGGACGTGCGGTAGCCAGTTCTGCTGCAACATATACTGACCAGGCGTTTACCCAGTTGCTGAAGAACAATAAACTAGTGCTGGTTGATTTTAATGCAACCTGGTGTGCTCCTTGTAAGGCGATGATGCCGGTTGTTGAAAAGATTTCGAACGATTTTAAAGGAAAGGCGCATGTGGCAATGGTAGATGTTGAAGCCAATAAAACGATTTTCAATTCACTGCAAATACAGTCGATTCCCGGATTTGTACTGTTTAAAGACGGCAAAAAAGTGTGGACTTACAACGGAATCATTTCGTACGCCGATCTTTCGGGCGTGATTAAGAAGTACCTCTGATACCACAAACAAGTTGAATAGAATAGGGTTAAAGGATTCCGCAGTTAAGGGCGGAGTCCTTTTTTTATTGACAATAATAGGGAAGTGAGTTTTATTTATTCTAAGACAGTTACGCCAATATTCTTAAGATATTCAAATGTTGAATCGTAAAACTCTGGATTTCTTGTTGGATCTTCAAAATCTCCAGAAGGAACTACAATTACCATTCCTTGGCGAGCTCGGGTAAGTAAAACTCTATAGGCATTTTTTAAATAAAGTTGGCGTTCAGTGCTATTGATGTTCTGCCACTTATTTCCTCTGAACGATTTATATTGCCAACCATCCTTGTCGAATCTAAAATCCCCATCCCATGCAACACAGGCCCAATCAAGTTCTAATCCTTGCACATGGAATTCGGTAGCGACATCTTCAAGATAATACGAGGATCGAACATCATCTTTATCACTTAAAAACCAGTTAATCGGGTCAATTGGTGATTTTACATCAATTGCATAAGGTTTTAATCGTTGTGCTTGTGACGAAACTACAATTCCATACCGCTCACTTCCACGAGCTTTTTCTCTGAGCCATTTTTTTGCTTTCGCTAAGTCACGAGTGATTATGATGGGATAATTGTTTTTTAATTCAGAGAGTGTTTTGCTAGCACTTAGCTGATCAATATCGAGTATCTGCTTAACGAGTAGCGAAACATTTTCGGCTCTAAAAGAACGCATCGAAACTGCTAAATGCAAAGATTCTGAATAGTCCACATTTGGCCTGTGTGCTATCTTTTTAAGAATCGTATTTGCGTTGTACTCACTATCAGTTAGCCGATTCGAGATATAAATTTTCCACTCAGGGAAAGACCGTTCGAGTGCTTCAATCCACTCGCTAATACCTGCTTCACCTGTGTTGATTTCTTGTCCACCACCAACCAAACAAATCACTACAGCCCAATCTGGATGGCGATTTAAACATGAAATAAGGAATTCCGGCTCTGACATTTCGAAATTTGGCCTTCCTTTTTTCTCACGCATAAACTTTGCGGTTTGCTCCAATGTCCATGCACGCTGGGCTTCATCGAAGATTGCAACATGTTCGATTGGCGGTTTTTCATCTTTCAAACTATCGTCTCGGAAATGATGAACAATTTGGATAAAAGCTTTTACCTCACTTCTGGCTTCTCCTTTTTTTAACTTCTTACCTTGTGTTGCGGCTCTTTTTACTCTATCGCGGGCTAACGCTTCTTGTAGAATTGAAACAAGTGGCCCATTCCCGGAAAGAAAAACACTATACAGCTCATCTTCTTTATTGATATGGGTAGTCGCAATATTCAATCCAACTAAGGTTTTTCCAGCACCTGGGACACCAGTCACAAAGCAAATTGCCTTTTCTGATTTTTCTTTCGACTGACGAATAATCTCTGAAACCACATCTGAGGTTTTACTAAGATTTATTGCGCTCGCATCACTTCGTGAGATGTCTGCAACCGAATGGTTATTATATAAAGCCATTGCAGCTTCGATAATTGTTGGAGTTGGATGATAACGACCTTTTTGCCAATCAGAAACACTTATAGTATCCCCTTCGTGCCAGAATTCTACTATCGATTTTATGCTGTTTGAAAGATCAGTTTTATTGCATCGAATTGGATTCAGAATTTTGTCGTTGTGAGCAAATACCGTGGAAAAATGATCAGAGCACTTTGCATGTGTAGCTATTAAAATGGGAGCAATCAGTTTGTCGTGGCTGGTTTCATGAAAGTTTTTCATATCTAGCGCATAATCCATTACCTGATCAATAGCATGGCCATGATACTCTTTTTCTCCAACTTTAAATTCTAAAATAAAAATGATTGATTTGATGATCAACAAAACGTCAATCCTTTTTCCCATTCGAGGAATGGAGAACTCAAAGTAAATAGCACCCGAATATCCATTAAGTGTATTTTGCAATAGATTGATCTGGTATATCCAAGCGTCTCGTTGAGTTTGTCCCAAAGAGAATCCATTGTTTGCAGACAATATTCCTAAAATTTCGTTGTGAGATTGGTTTTGAAAGTTGGCAATTGTATTGGAGTAATAGGCGCGGTTCATTAGTTGGTTTTTATGTTACAAACAAATATATGAAAACTTTGATTAAGGGATATTTATTGTAGCTGCGGGTTGCTTTATCGTGAACATCGGCCATGCTTGTAAAGGTAATCGGTTCAATCGAACGAACGGGGTCGGGTAGGGGCACTTTTTTACGGATAACTCAGGCGAATCTGGAGGTTTGGTATTTGTCTTCAGACGGTAAAGCCTTGTTTTATTGTCGGTTGTAATAGTATTTAAACATCATGACCGGTAACAAAAACGAAGTTTTACAGCATAACCCGCGTATTCATATTTATGATTTTATTACAGTTCTTTTATTTCAATTGTGTATATATTTGCAAAAAATTAAAAAAAAGATACCAACGATGAACAGCAGACGACTCTACGACCAGGTAATGACAATCTTCGGAACGGTGATGGTCTTTTTTTACCTTGGGTTGGGTTATATCCTACTTTTTACAACGCTATTCAGCTATGTTGATGTTGCCTTAAGAGCAATGTTTGCATTACCGCTTTTCATATATGGTGTTTACAGGGCTGTAAGTTCGTACCAAAAGATTAAAGAGAATTTTTTCGACAAAGACTAAAAGAGACTTTTAATACGCCGAAAAAATTGATCAGTAATTACGGTATTTAAAAACAAGTCGTCGACGTTCTAAAACTCCGGGAACAGATTGTAAATTTCAATCAGACATATGACCAACATTTGGGGCATGAGCTTAGTTGTTGGTTGTTCCCTAAAATTTTAATGTGTATAAGCGACGCAGTGAAAATTGAATTTATATTATAATTTGCAGTATATAAGTGATTTACGTTGTGGGTGTTGAAAAACCTCATTTGAAAAGAGCGATATGGTATAATTGTTGTTAAAAAATTAACAAAAGCCCAAAAACTTTTATCAAATGTTAATTTTTTTTGAACTCAACTTTAATTTTTGGAAGCGAAACGTATAGTTTTAATTCAAAAATCAAAGAGTTTCAAAAAAAAAAAATATTAAGAATGTTGTTTTTTTTTGCCCTATAACGGATTTGATTTATTATTATTGCAACGGATTTTTGAACCCTTGTTTAGTGTATAAATGAAAAAGTCAGGAACATACAAGACTACGAAGTCAATCCTCATTGCAATCGGTTGCCTGTCGATTGTAGCGGCGATTGCCATTCGATGCACGAACAGCGGAAAGGTGATTGATGAAACGCCAACACGCGGTAGCATCAGCATCATGGCCGACGAATCATTTAAGCCAATTGTGAATGCCGAAATCGCAACATTTACAAGTTTATACAAATACGCAAAAATCACTCCTACTTTTGTTCCTGAAACCGATTTGATCTCGGCTTTTTTGAAAGATTCGGTGAAATTGGTTGTATCGGCCTGGGAGCCAACCGAAGAACAAAAGAAATTGTTGTTTGATACTCAGATTGTTGTTCGCACTACTGCAGTTGCTTACGATGCTATTGCATTGGTTATTAATAAAGAAAACAAAGATTCACTTTTGACCTTTCAAAATGTAAACGATCTGTTTGCCGGAAAGATAACCGATTGGAAAGACATTAATTCCGGGTCGAAACTTGGCAAAATTGTTACTGTTTTTGATAATGATAAGTCGGCTAATATTAGGTATTTCAAAGAGTTGTTTAAACTTGGCGATCAACTTCCTTCGAATTTCTATTCAGTAAAAAACAATGCCGAGGTTGTTGATTATGTGAGTCAAAACAAAGGTGCACTTGGATTGGTAAGTGTAAACTGGATTTGCGACCACCGCGATTCAACAAGCCGTGCTTTTTCGAATAAAATTAAAACTGTTGCTGTATCGCATCAATACCTGAATCCGGGTGTTTATTCGATGCCAGATCAGGGCTCAATCTATGATAAAAGTTATCCATTTACCAGAACGATTAATTTAGTCTCCAGAGAAACTTACCGAGGCCTAGCTTCAGGATTTGTTTCATGGTTTGCTGCTGAACAGGGGCAACGGATTGTCCTGAAATCGGGACTGGTGCCTGCAACAATGCCTATACGATTAATTCAATTCAAAAAATAACTTTTAATATTACCAATATGATCAATTGTTTTTATAAGAAGATTTCTTTAATCCTTGTACTGCTCTTTGCCTGCGGTGTATTTGGGTTAAAGGCTCAAACTCTGGATGATGCTGTTCGTGCGATGAATAATGAAAGATACGATAGGGCAGACTCCATTCTTCAGATTTTGGAGAAAAAATCGCCAAGTAGTAAAATTTATTTCAAACTTGGAGAAAGCGCGTTGTTAAATTATTTTGCAGATACAATCTCTAACTCATTGAAAGTTGTAGCTGCTGAAGCTAAACAACAATTTGATAAAGGTATTGCCATTAATGCCAGTGATCCACTCAACTATGTTGGTTTGGCCAGAGTTGCCGCTTACCTTGGCGACAATCAGACTGCTGCAGATATGAGACAGAAAGCAAAAAGTTTCCTGTTACCATATAAGAAAGTAACTAAAATCCCGAACCCACAGGAATACGCTTTCACATTGGCCAAGTTAGCCGAATCGTACATTGTTTTCGATAAGGTTGATACTACTGCTGCTTTACCTTTGGTTCGTGAGGCTATCACTATTGATCCAAAAAACAGTACTATTTATATTATTGCAGGTGATATTTATTTGCTGGTGAACGATGGTTCGAAGGCAATTAGAAATTATGGCTATGCACAGGATCAGGATTTGAAATCGCCAATTGCCAACATGAAGATTGGTTATATTTATTATAAAGGCCGTAACCTGATGGCTGCTATTCCTTACTACGAACAGGCTATCGCTTTGGATAAAAACTATGCTCCGGGTTATCGCGAATTAGGTCAGCTTTATTCATTGGCCGGACGTTTCGCCGATTCGAAAAAATACTTCGAAACTTACCTTCAACTGACCAACCAGAACATTCCTGCCAAGATTCGTTATGTGAATGCTTTGTTCTATTCGAAAAACTATGCTGATGTAATCAAAAACGTAGAGGACATTTTCGCAGTTGATCAGTCAAGAACATACTTGAACCGTGTTGCTGGTTATTCGTCATACGAACAAGGTGAATACGCCAATGCATTGAAATTCATGAATGAATTATTCGAGAAATTACCAGCTGACCGTATTTTGAAAAAAGACTATATCTATCTGGCTCGTATTATCCTGAAGAAAAACCAGAACTATCCTAAAGCTTTAGCTGAATTAGAAAAAGCCAATGCTGAATTAACTAAGTTAAAAGAGAAAAATGAAGCATTGAAAGGACCAAAGGAAAAAGAAAGAGTAAGCGAAGAACCATTAACAGCTAAAGTTGCTGAATTGCAGGCTGCAGTTGATGCACAAGCTAAAGAAATTGTAAAGGGATTTGATGCTTACGAAAAAGCAATCACTTTTGCTGACGAAGATGCTAACCTGATCCAGGAAAAAGCAAACATGCAAAATGCTTATAAATTTTATACTGAAGCTGCTGATACCTGGTCTCGTTTAATTGCCAAAGGAAAGGACAGCGAAGACAACCTTCTGAAAATTGGTAGAGCATATTATCAAGGTAAAAACTACGATAAAGCTGAAACTCTTTTCGATCAGATGATCGCCAAATACCCAAACAGCATTACAGCATACAGTTGGGCTGCCAATAACGCTGCTGCCAAAGATCCTGATTCAAAACTTGGTCTTGCTAAAGACAGATTCGTTGCCTTGATTGGAAAAGCTGCTACTGACTCGGTAAAATATGCAAACGAAATCTTCGATGCACTTCGCTTCCTGGGTTATAATGCACTTCAGGCTGATAAAAACGATTTGGCAAAAGCTTACTATAACCGTATGCTGAACCTTGCTCCTGATAATAAAGATTTCCAGATTAAAGCGTTAAACTCATTGAGCACCATGTATATTTCTGTTGGTAACTACGCCAATGCAGTTGAAGCAAACAACAAAATTTTAGCTCTTGATGCAAATAATGCTTCAGCTAAATCAAATCTTCAGTATATTCAGGCTCTGCAAACCAGTGCTAAACCAAAAGCTAACCCGAACGAAATTTCAGGTGTAATTAAAGACAGTGCTGGTAATCCAATCGCTGGAGCATCAGTTCGTGTAAAGGATACTGCTGCTGAAATGTGGACTAACGGAAAAGGTGAATATAAGTTTACTATGCCAGAAGCATCGACAACTCTTGTAATTAGTGCCAAAGGATATAGTACCAAAGAAATTCCTGTAACAAAGAGCCGGGTGTATAATGTAACACTCAGCAAGTAAATCAATATTGGAATCAACAAATTAATATAGAGATTCAACAAAAATTATTTAACCACAAAAACTATTAAAAATGAGTAAAAATTCTAAATCATTTAAAAGTGTGTTTGAGCAAGTATTTGCCACAGGTGCAATTTTAGTTGCTTTCGTTATTGCTTATATTTTGTATTCGCAATTTATGGGCGATCCAGTAAACTTCGAAGGCGGTAACCCAAAAGGTCACCCACTACCAGGTAACTACATGGGTATGTTGTACAAAGGGGGACCAATTGTACCTGTATTGATGACTTGTATCCTTGTGTTGGTAATCTTCGTTTTGGAAAGAGGTATCACATTGAGAAAAGTAAAAGGTAAAGCTAGCTTGGAAGCTTTTGTTGCTAAAATTCAGGAATTGACTGCTAAAGATAAAATTGAAGAAGCTATCGTTGCTTGCGATGTTCAGAAAGGTTCTTTGGCTAACGTAACTAAAGCAGGTTTGCTTCGTTACAGAGATCTTCAGAAAGATGCTTCTTTGGAAAGAGATCAAAAAATCACTTCAATGAAACAAGCTTTGGAAGAAGCTTCTGCATTGGAATTACCTATGTTGTCTAAAAACATGGTTATCCTTTCAACTTTAGCTTCTATCTCAGTGTTGATCGGTCTTATCGGAACAGTACTTGGTATGATCCGTGCATTCGCTGCTCTTGCTCAGGCAGGTGCTCCTGATGCTCTTGCATTGTCAACCGGTATCTCTGAAGCTTTGATCAATACAGCTTTTGGTATCACAGGTTCAACATTAGCTATCGTATTCTTTAACTATTTCTCATCTAAAATTGACGGTTATACATTCAGAATTGATGAGGCAGGATTCAGCCTTACTCAGACATTCGCCGCTTCAGTTAAGTAATTTGGATTTAATTTTTGGGTTCTTAAAAACTTAAATTTATCACATGCCAAAGATTAAAATGCCACATAAATCGCCACGTATCGACATGACGCCTATGGTGGACCTTTTCTCGTTGCTGTTGACATTCTTCATGTTGACAACAACCTTTAGGCCACAGGAACCGGCACCAGTTGATACGCCGTTCTCTGTATCTGAAAAACCTCAGCCTGATGCAAACATCATGACATTGGTGTTGGCAAAAGACAACAGGGTGTTTTTCAATATAGACAATGGTAAGGATACGATATTACACTTCAAACCGAAGATTCTTGAAGAAATGGGTAAAAGGTATAACATCCAGTTTACTCCTCAGGAATTGCGTAAGTTTGAAAAATCTGGTTCTTCATTCGGTGTTAACATCAACGATATGAAGAAATATCTTGCAGCGCAAGATGCTAAGGAAAGAGAAAGATTTGAAAAAGGTGTTCCTCATGATTCAATTGACAA
Organism: Bacteroidota bacterium; assembly: GCA_021849365.1. Classification (GTDB taxonomy): domain Bacteria; phylum Bacteroidota; class Bacteroidia; order Bacteroidales; family Prolixibacteraceae; genus Aquipluma. Next base: position 15,027 of record JAJZSZ010000060.1, read on the forward strand.
CCAGTTGGGTTATTGGGTACTTTACACACGTCAGGTTAATCCGGCTGTTCAGGCACTTATTAAAGGGGATTCAGATGTTGAATATCCTTTAGTTAAGAAGGTTCTTGATATTCTTCAGGATTATAACGTGAATAAGTTCAGTCTGATCACCAACCTTGAAGCGGTTAAGGTTGAAGTAACCGACGAAAAAAAGTAGTACTATGGCAGAAATAATTCAAGAAGAAAAAGGTAAAGGTGGGAAGAAACGCCCGAAGAAGGGTAATCCCCATATGGATATGACGCCGATGGTTGACCTTATGTGTCTTCTGTTAACGTTCTTCATGCTTACTACTGCTTTTAGCAAACCAAAGGTTATGGATATCGTTCTCCCTGAAAAAATCAAGAAAGACGAAAAAGTTGATCCGCCTAAAATTGCTGACAGCCGTACTATGAACATCGTTGTTGGTCCGGATAATCGCGTTTTCTGGTATCCTGGAAAACCAGATCCAAACGTACCACTTCAGGAAACTGATTTCAGCGACAAAGGTATTCGTGAAGTATTGGTTGACCGTAACCGTGCTTTGTTAAAGAAAATTGAAGCCCTTAGAGCTGATGTTATCTCTGGAAAGTTGAACATTAAACAGGACTCACTGAATAATGTAATTAAACAACTTAAGAAAGACGATGATACTGGTCCTATCGTTCTGATCAAGTTTGCCAATAAAGCAAGGTATAAAAACTTTGTTGATATTATTGATGAAATGTCGATTGTGGGTATTGCCCGTTATATTATCGTTGATATCAACTATATCGAGCAAGGTATGCTTGACACAGCACTTAAGAATAAACCCTCTGCGCCTGTAGCTCAGAAATAACAAACGATACGTATGGTACAAAATAAACAATTCATACCAACTTTCGATGACTTAGTCTTCGAAAATAGGAATAAGGAATATGGAGCGTATCAATTACGGAAAAAGTATAACCGTGTTGTTATTATTTCTACCCTCATTGGGTGTATAGCTCTAGGTTTAGCTGTAATTATTCCTTACATCAATGCAAGTCGTAATGCTAGTCACAAGCAACGCGATGCTAAAGAGGTAATTGCTGAAATGGCGAATGATATTCAGAACGAAGCAGCTCCGCCACCACCACCACCACCACCACCACCACCAGCAGAACAACAAACTGTTGTGAAGTATGTGGCTCCAGTGGTTGTTGATACTATCAAAGTTGAAGAGCAATCTCAGCTGATGATTTCTGACGAACAGGTTGAAACAACTGTAAACAAAGAAGCTGTTGAAGTTGTAGAACAGAAACAGGAGGAAGTTGAACCTGAACAGAAAGAAGAAGAAGTATTCGTAGTGGTAGAAGAGATGCCTGAATTCCCAGGTGGTGTTGTAGCATTACGCACCTATCTTGCTCAAGCAGTAAAATACCCGGTAATTGCTCAGGAAAACGGTATTCAGGGAAAAGTTTACGTTAACTTCGTTGTTAATAAAGACGGTTCTGTATCGAATGCTAAAATCGCCCGTGGTGTTGACCCATCACTCGATGCTGAAGCTTTACGTGTAGTATCTACTCTTCCAAAATGGAAACCTGGTAAACAGAGGGGAGCACCTGTACGTGTTTCTTACACTGTGCCAATTAACTTCCAGTTGCAGTAATAAAATGTGTTGATCTAGCATATTTTTAGATATTCAGAGAGCCGGTCAATTGACCGGCTCTCTTTTTTTACTTGTCATTTTAATCTCTCATTAACGGAGAAACGCAGAACAAATAAATTGATTTGGTATTATCCTTGCTTTCGAATTTCCTTTAATTAATGACTTATTATAAGTGGTTAATTCGTTCCTTAATAGGAATTTCCCTATTACTTTTCGTGTAACGGTTTTTCAACTAAACCTTTTTGCTTTGGTCGAATGAATGTTATCGGTAATAAGTCAAGAAAGAGAATCAAGTATTTTTTTTTCTGATTTTTCTTAACTGTTTTCCTCTTTAATTCAAGGTCGTTTTATGCATCAAAAGGGTTAGCGCAAGCCTCCAGATAATCTGGGATATTCACGTTCTGAATTTTTTTCTATAGCTAACTCTCAAAAAAAAGAGTCGGATACCAACGTAAGGTAACCGACTCTTTTTTGAAGCAATTAGCTTTGTTTATTTTAACTTTTCAACGGCCACTTCCGTGGCTTTTAAAATGGCTTCATTCGAGAGTGGAGTTCCAACTGCTTGTTTCATCCATTCGTTTGGTGTAAGTTGTCCAAGAGCGAAAATCCGGAGTACCTCAGGTGCAAATTCATGTGTTTTAAAATGCTCTTCAAGCTGGAAGTGGATCAGGTGCCCGAATGCATAGTTTGGAAGGTACATTGGTGAGTTGATCATGTGCGAATAAATACCAAGTATGGTT
>JAJZSZ010000061.1 GCA_021849365.1 Bacteroidota bacterium
TCCGATCGGAAATACCATTTTCAACATTTCGGATGTGAAACGAAAACAAATTCCGGCCGACAAGACGATTAACAACATCATGTTTTCAGGAAAACTGGCTTACCTGGCCTGCGGATTTGGCATCGTGGTTATTAACACAGAAAAGAAAGAAATTAAGGACACTTACTTTATTGGTAACGAGGGCGATTATCTCAATGTGCTCGACATAGCTTCAGACGGAACTTTTTTGTATGCCGCAACCATCGACGGTATTTATAAAGCCAGCGCCTCTGAACCAAACCTGCAGAATTATAACAACTGGGTAAGACAAACCAGCATTCCGCATGCCGACAAGAAATTCAATGCCATCGAGTTTTTCAACGGGCACATTGTTGCCAATTACGCATCAGGCGAATGGTGGAATGACGAAATGTACCAGCTAAATGGTACCAGCTGGACTCCTTATTTACCTGAAGTTCGGTATGTGGCCGAAATATCTGCCACCGGCAACAACATCGTTATTTCGAGCCGTAGCATGGTATTGGTTTTCAACGAAAAAAACGAGCAGCTACGGAAAATTGAAAAATATGTATTATCCGGAGTGGAAGAAACCAGCATTAACCCGGTTAGCGCCACGCTCGATGCCCAGAATATCCTTTGGATTGCCGACAAAACTTTCGGGCTGATTAAAGCCGGAACCCAATACGAACGTATCGTTCCCCAGGGACCTGTTGACAACCAGATATTCTCACTAACCATGAACGGACAGGACCTTTGGATCACCTCAGGCGGACGAAGCGAATCGTGGAACAACATCTGGACAAGCCCCAAATTCCAGTTGGAACGGGAAGGAAACTGGACGGTTTTCGATAAAAATTCCTTTCCAAACCCCAATGATTTCCGAGACATTGTTTGTGTTGCAGCCGATCCGAAAAATCCCGATCATGCCTTTGCCGGATCGTGGGGTGGAGGCGTTCTCGAATTCAATAATAGCAAGTTTGTCAAGAGGTTCGACAACCTTAACAGCTCGCTGCAAACCCAGCTGCCTAACAGCCCAAACGAGCCTTATGTGCGCATCGGGGGAATGGATTTCGATTCGAAAGGCAACCTTTGGATAACCAACTCAGGCGTCGCCAATGTGCTTTCGGTTTACCAGACCGACGGAAACTGGAAATCATACGACTTAGGCGCCATTGCCAACAAAATTATCGGGAAAGTTATTGTCACCAAAAACGATGACAAATGGATTCTGGTTCCCCGCGGATACGGGTTATATGCGTTTAACAGCACCAATAATGTTGGGGAAACGCAAAAAGTAGTTGCCCGGTTTAAGAACGACGATGGAGAATTTTTAACTGACATGAATGAAGTACATTCGATGGTTGAAGACCTGAATGGCGAACTTTGGGTAGGCACTTCGGGCGGAGTTGCCGTTTTTACAAACCCCGAAAAAATCTGGAAAGATGCCACAATGTACGCCACGCGTCCCGCACTAAACCTGAATGACACACTTTTTCATCCGTTGCTTCAAAAAGAAATAATTACTGCAATTGCTGTTGATGGCGCCAATCGTAAATGGTTTGGAACCAAATCATCGGGAGTATATTTGACTTCGGCCGATGGTGAAACCGAATTGAAACATTTTACAACCGAAAATAGTCCGTTGCTCAATAACGAAATTACCGACATAGCTGTTAACCAGAAATCCGGTGAAGTTTTTATAGGTACCATTTCGGGGCTCATTTCGTACATGGGCGAAGCCACTGAAGCCAACGACGAATTCAGCGATGTGTATGTGTATCCCAATCCGGTGCGCGAGACTTACGAAGGGCCGATTGTTGTGAAAGGGCTGGTTGACGACACCGACGTAAAAATTACCGACATCAGCGGGAACCTGGTGTACAAAACAACATCATTGGGCGGACAGGCCATTTGGGATGGTAAAAACCTGAATGGTAACCGCTGCAAAACGGGAGTTTACCTGGTTTTCTTATCGGATGCTTTTGGCGAGAAAACGAAGGTCACCAAACTCATGTTTATTCACTAAACACAAAACATTGTGATTGAAAAAACCCGGGGAGTTTTTCTGCACGCTGTCAAGTATTCGGAAACCAGCCTGATTGCCACGATTTATACTGAAAATTTTGGTCGGAAATCGTTTATCATCAGCGGAGCACGAAGCAAAACCTCATCTGTAAAAACGAATATTTTTCAACCGCTTTACTTGCTCGATCTGGAGGTTTATTACAAAGCCGACCGGGAAATTCACCGCATAAAGAATGCCCGGATTGCCTTTCCCTATTCAAGTATTCCGTTCGACATCCGGAAAAGCACGCAGGTTCTTTTTCTGGCTGAAGTGTTGTATAAATGCCTCAAGGAAGAGGAGCCTAACGCCGAACTTTTCGATTTCATATTTCACTCATTAACTCTACTTGATCTGAGTGAATCTGGAATCAGCAACTTTCACATCTGGTTCCTTTTTAACCTCACCCGATTTTTAGGGATAACTCCCAACCGCGAGAATGCTGAAATCAGCAACTTTTTCGACCTTCAGAGTGCCCGCTTTGTAAGTCACGAGCCAGCACACCACCAGTTTGCCGACAAGCACCTCACCCCGCTGTTTGCCCGGCTTTTTGATGTTGACCCGGCTTCAATCGAAAGCATGAATTACACTCATCAGGAACGGCGTCTGGTACTTGAAAAACTTCTGGAATTTTATCATATACATTTTGGCAATATCGGTGAGTTTAAGTCGTTGGTTGTTTTAAAAGAGGTATTAAAATGAATGAATCGTAAAATTATTTGAATACCTTGACCCGCGATTAGAAGTGAATAGCATATTTTCTTAAATTTGTACCCCAATTAGGTATAAGATGGCTCTATCAAAATCGATTAATATAAAGGGAAGTATTTTCGCCACAGTCAACAAGCTGGTTACTGAAACCGGCGCTATCGACTTGTCTCTTGGAAAGACCGACTTTCCTTGCCCTGAAAAGTTGGCCGACATGGCTGCAACTTACATTCGTTCAGGCTACAACAATTTTGCACCACACGAAGGTATTATCGAACTGCGCGAAGTGATCTCAACCCGTGTTCAGGAAATGTACAAACACACGTACAATCCTGAAACTGAAATTACCATCACTGCAGGTCCGATTCAGGCGATTATGACAGCCATAAGCACCACCATCAGGGAAGATGATGAGGTAATTCTTTTTGAACCGGCATACGAATCGTACGCACCAGCCATTTCTATCAATGGTGGCCGCCCGGTTTACGTATCGCTGAAACAACCCAATTTCCATATCGACTGGGAAGAGGTTCGCAAAATGATTACTTCAAAAACCCGGATGATCATCATCAACTCGCCTCACAATCCGACAGGAGCTGTGCTGACCGAATCGGATCTGGTTCAGTTGCAGCACCTCACAAACGGAACGAACATCGTTATTTTGAGCGACGAGGTTTTTGAAACCATTGTTTTTGACAACAATACCCATCAGAGTATTTCGAAATTCCCGAAACTCGCCGACCGTAGTTTTGTCGTTTCATCATTCGGACCGGTTTTCAACATCAACGGATGGGGATTGGCCTACATTCTGGCTCCTGAAAAGCTGATGAATGAATTCAGAAGAATACAGCAGTTCCAGATTTACAATGTAAATACACCGCTACAGTATGCCCTTTCGGAGTATTTACGAACTGAAGATTCGAAGAAAGACATTTCGGAAATGTACCAGGGGAAACGCAATTACTTCAACCGTTTGATTGGCGACAGTCTGTTCAAGATAGTTCCATCGCAGGGAAGTTATTTCGAGATACTGGATTATTCGGCTATTTCTGACGAATCGGACGTTGATTTTACTTATCGTCTGGCCACAGAATATGGAGTTGGTGTAATTCCGGTTTCTGCCTTTTTGCACGAAAAAAACAAACAGAAAATGCTCCGGATTTGCTTCGCTAAAAACAACGAAACCCTCGAAAAAGCTGCTGAACGGCTGAGAATGGTTCCTTGTCTGAAGTAAAGCAATTATTTTCCGCCGGAAATTCTGTTGTATCTCTGTATTTGCTCCTTTAGCCGGGCAATAATCATTTCTTTTGGGATATCGGCATTCGGATCAACCTGAATCATTTCAAGCTGATCTTTCTTTTTCGTACCATCCGGCGAAGCTAAAATGCTTTTGTCGGTAACAAATCCCAGCATGAGTTTCTTTCGAGTCACCCACAGAAAAGCCAGCTTCCTGCTTTTGTAGAGAAAGAAGGGAATCTGATACTTTCGCTCATGTGTAATCTGCTCATCCACATCAAGAATAATGTGTTTCAGCGAAAGTAAGCACCCCTGATAAGGTTCAGGAAATTTCAAGTAATAATCGTCGAGCGCTGCCATATAAATTGCTTTTTGACAAAAACAGGAAGTTATGTGCTGTTTATCCTATTTTTACGGTTATTGGTTGCTTTTCCGTAATGAATCCACCCTTGTTGTTACGCATAGCATAAAACTAATTATTCAGGAGGAACAACCCGTGAAGAAACTGATTTATTGTGTTGGAGCTTTGCTCCTGCTTGCCGCATTTACCGGAATAACGCATCAATCGCAATGGCGCGGCCCTAACCGCGACGGAATATACCCCGAAACGAAACTGTTAAAAACATGGCCGGCAGAAGGTCCTAAAATGCTTTGGTCATACGAAGGTCTTGGAACCGGTCAGGGAAGTGTGGCGGTATCCGACGGAAAGGTATTTGTTACCGGAATCCCCGACACACTTAATTCGCAGGGATTTCTGTTTGCTTTCGATGCTGAAGGGAAACTGCTCTGGAAAAAGAATTACGGAAAAGACTGGACAGGAATTTTTCCCGGAGCCCGCTCTACCCCAACGGTAGTGGACGATCTGATTTATATTGAAAGTGGCAACGGATCAGTTCATTGCCTGAAAACAAAAGATGGCGAACAGGTTTGGAGTGCCGATTTTTTCAAGTATTTCGAGGCCGATTCGGTTCAGTTTGGCTTCTCCGAATCTTTATTGGTTGACGGAGATAAATTGTATTGCACCCCAGGTGGAAAAACAAACAATGTAGTCGCCCTGAATCGCTTTACCGGCAAGAAGATATGGGCAAGCCCGGGCTATAAAGAAAAAGCAACTTACTCCTCTCCTATCCTGATCAACCACAACGGGACTCCATTGCTGGTTAACCTGACTTCAAGCTCAATCATTGGACTGAATGCCAACACAGGTGAAATGTACTGGCGGATTCATCAGTTTCAGGACAATAAAATACATGCCAATACACCCGTATATTTCGATGGGAAACTGCTTGTTTCCAGTGCATCGCGGAAAGACAGTTCAGGACTGGTTATGCTGCAACTTTCTCCGAATGGGAAAAAAGCCGAAATTGCCTGGCGCAACAAGGAGTTTATCAATCTTATGGGTGGTTTTATCCTGAAAGATGGATTGGTTTATGGAGGAGCCTATTTACAGCCCAAATGGTTCTGTATCGATACAAAAACCGGACAAACCAAATACATTGCCAAAGAGCTGGGTGGTGGCCCGGTTATTTACGCCGATGGCCTGTTCTACTGCTATGCTGAAAAGGATGGAGAAATGGCCTTAGTAAGTGCAAATCAGGAGCAATTCACAGTCATCAGCAAGTTTAAGGTTCCGCTTGGAACGGCCCAGCATTGGGCGCATCCGGTAATTGCCGACGGCAAATTATACATTCGCCACAACGAAGCGCTGATGGTTTACGACATCAAAAATTGAGCTAAAATGAAGGACCGCCCTTGCGTACAAGGGCGGTCCCGATATAATAAAGTAAGCAACCGATCCGCCAGAAGCGGCACTGAGGCTTACGAAAATCGCACCAACAGTAGTTGGCGCAATTATATTTTATAAATGTAGAGACGCCATGCATGGCGTCTCCACAACATATCTGTCGAATTATTTAATCTCCGATCCGTTTTTAACCGGTGTGGTTGGGGTCACAAATTTCAACGAGCCATCGGCGTCCTGCGCCATCAGGATCATTCCCTGCGATAGAATGCCTTTCAGTTCGCGTGGCTCAAGGTTCACCAAAATGCTCACCTGCTGGCCAATAATTTCTTCCGGATTGTAATATTCGGCGATACCCGAAACAACGGTGCGTTTGTCGATGCCGGTATCGATGGTCAGCTTCAGCAACTTCTTGGTTTTGGCCACTTTCTCGGCTTCGATGATGGTTCCGGTACGGATGTCCATTTTCTGGAAATCGTCGTAAGTGCAGTTCTCTTTGGCCGGAGCGGCCGTTGCATTGGCAGCTTCGTTCGCTTTCTTGGTAGCCAGCAGCTTGTTCACCTGGCGCTCGATCACATCGTCTTCGATCTTCTCAAACAGCAATTCCGGCGTATTGGTTTGGTGACCAACAGCCAGCAAATCGGTACGGCCCAGTTCGCTCCATTTTAGTTCGTCCATGTTGAGCCAGCCACGGAGTTTATCCATGCTGAAAGGCAGGAACGGTGCGAAAATGATGGTGAGGTTGGCGGTAATCTGCAAACACACATTCATGATAGTTTTCACGCGCTCCGGATCGGTTTTAACCACTTTCCAGGGCTCGGCATCGGCCAGGTATTTGTTACCTAAACGAGCAAAATCCATCGCGAATTTTAAAGCTTCGCGGAAACGGTATTGCGAAATGCTCTTTTCAACTTCAGCTTTAATCGCCGACATTTCAGCTAGAGTCATTTTATCGTTTTCGGTCAGTTCGCCGGCAGCCGGAACTTTTCCTTCGTAATATTTTTGGGTGAGCACCAGTGCGCGGTTCACGAAATTGCCCAAAATGGCCACCAGCTCGCTGTTGTTGCGGGTCTGGAAGTCTTTCCAGGTAAAGTCGTTGTCTTTGGTTTCCGGAGCATTGGCAGTGAGCACGTATTTCAGCACATCTTCTTTTCCGGGGAATTCATCCAGGTATTCGTGAAGCCAAACAGCCCAGTTGCGCGAAGTCGAAATTTTGTCGCCTTCGAGGTTCAGGAACTCATTGGCCGGGACATTGTCGGGCAAAATGTAGGTTCCTTCAGCCTTCAGCATTGCCGGGAAAATAATACAGTGAAACACGATGTTGTCTTTGCCGATGAAATGCACCATTTTGGTTTCCGGGTCTTTCCACCACTTTTCCCAGTCAGGAGTCCATTCTTTGGTAGCCGAAATGTAACCGATTGGTGCGTCGAACCAAACGTAGAGCACTTTGCCGTCGGCGCCGTCAACCGGAACTGGCACGCCCCATTCGAGATCGCGGGTTACGGCACGTGGCTGCAAACCACTGTCGATCCACGATTTGCACTGTCCGTAAACATTCGATTTCCATTCTTTGTGGCTTTCCAGAATCCATTCTTTCAGCCAGCCTTCGTATTGGTCGAGCGGCAAATACCAGTGTTTCGTTTCGCGCATCACCGGCGGATTTCCGCTCAAAGTCGATTTCGGATTGATCAGATCGGTGGCATTCAGCGTGCTTCCGCAGGCTTCGCACTGGTCACCATAGGCACGTTCGTTGCCGCATTTCGGGCAGGTACCGGTGATGTAACGGTCGGCCAGAAATTGTTTGGCTTCTTCGTCGTAATATTGTTCGGTCGTTTTTTCGATGAACTTACCGGTTTCGTATAATTTTTTGAAGAATTCGGAAGCCGTTTCGTGGTGCACCTGGGCGCTGGTACGCGAATACACGTCGAACGAAATACCGAAGCGAGCAAAAGCATCTTTGATGATGTTGTGGTATTTATCCACAATATCCTGCGGAGTAACGCCTTCATTCTTGGCTTTCAGGGTAATTGGCACACCATGTTCGTCGGAACCTCCGATAAAAGCCACATCCACGTCGTTCATACGCAGGTAGCGGGCATAAATATCAGCCGGAACATACACACCAGCCAGGTGACCAATGTGAACCGGTCCGTTGGCATACGGCAAAGCCGAGGTAATGAGGGTACGTTTATAATCAGTCATTTCACTTTTGATTTTATTGAGGGTGACAAAGATAGTTGAAAATAGAGTTAAACGAATAATATGAATTCACATCTTTGTCGATAAAGCAGCAAAGCCATCCGAAAATTGAATGGCTTTGTTGTTTTGTAGGGATATTGAAGGTAGTGGAAAAGATAATGGATTCACGAAAACATCACCTATGAAATTAATAATCAACAAGTCTAATGCATTCACGCAACCAATTCTCGCAATCTATTTGAAAGAAAGACCTTGCAATTTTTCTTTCATCTGGAGTTAAATAACCAGAATTAGTTTGATACAGTGACATTAATCTCAGTTTTTGCCTTAAAACATGAAAATATCCAATATTTATGGCATTGTTGCCTCCCTTCACGAAGATATTTTCATCATTTATTGCATAAATGTCATTTAATTCTTTAAGAATTTTTCGCTTCGATTTTTGTGGTATCATTAACTTTTCAAAGAAAATGCTATTTCGATTTTGTGAAAGATACTTCCACAGATCATAGCTTTCAGTTGAGCTCTCATCTAGTGGTGAGGCTCCCCACAGCATAAAACAACCAGACTGAAATCTCATTTTAGGATTTGTTAGATTTGTATTAACAAAAGACAACTGCTTTTCTTTTATCAACTTGTCATGGTATAGGTCGAATTGGGGATAATCATAATGGTTACAGACAAATAAGGCTCCATCCTTTTCCAAGTTATCTACATCAAAACAGCCAAAAAACAATGCAATAAGAATATCAGAAGTCCAATCAAGGAGTCTTGTCGGCACACCATTGTGCTGACATGCCATTAACCATTCTATTTCACAGGTTGTATATGTCATCGGAGGCATAGGAAATGGAGGCCTTTCTCTCAAAAGATCCCTTTCGTGAATTATGGCTTGGTATCTCTTGAAATCAAGGTACCTATAGATTGAGGGCGTTAGAGGCCAATCAAGATTAGATTGTCCTCTAAACCTTAAGTGTGATGAATTAAGAGGAAAGCTATGCAAAAAATGAAAAGCTTCTGAGATTGAGTTAATGGCTTTCATTAATTTGTTTATGATAAATTTATTCATCAAAAATACCATATTTTATTCAAATAGTATTCCCATCCTTTCACTCTTAATCCTTAATTTAAACATTCCTCCGGTTCACTTCCTATCTTCAACTAGTCCTTTTGTTAACATTTTGTACCAGAAAACAACAAATATAAAACGATGATGCAAAACATTCTTTCAGAAGTACAACTCCCATTTTTTTTCAGTCTTTCTTGAAAACATGAAAAATATCGTTAGTTTTACTCGCTTTTTTTAAGAGAGATATGTACAATTCACCACAATACGGAAAAGAATGGAACTGGCGTAACATTAAAATGGAAACGCGAGAATCACATATCGATTGCGGTCATAAGCCGTGAGAAGGGATTTTCTGCGTATATGCGGAAAGTCCCTTTTTGTTTTAAAAAGAGATAAAAACTAAAAATTAAACAAATCAATAATTAAAAAACTAACAACATGGCCAGACAAAAGAAAATCTTCCTCGATGAATCGGAAATGCCGAAACAGTGGTATAACCTTGCCCCCGATTTGCTCACTCCGATGAACCCACCGCTGGGACCCGATGGAAATCCTGTTACTCCGGAAGCGCTTGCTCCAGTTTTCCCGATGAACCTCATCGAACAGGAAGTATCTCAGGAAAGGTGGATTAACATTCCGGAAGAAGTTCGCCAGATTTTAATGCAGTGGAGACCAAGCCCGCTGATTCGTGCCTACGAATTGGAAGAAGCTTTGGGTACTCCTGCCAAAATTTACTATAAAAACGAAAGTGTTTCGCCTGCCGGAAGCCATAAACCCAATACTGCGGTTCCTCAGGCATGGTACAATAAACAATTCGGTATTAAAAAGCTGACTACCGAAACCGGCGCCGGACAATGGGGATCGGCCCTTTCGTATGCCTGTGCCCAGCTGGGTGGTATCGAGTGTAAAGTGTTCATGGTTAAGGTAAGTTTTGATCAGAAACCTTTCCGCAAAATCATGATGCAAACCTGGGGCGGACAGTGCGTTTCGAGCCCTAGCATGGAAACCCAGGCCGGACGCGACATTCTGGCCAAATATCCGGATACCCCCGGAAGTTTGGGTATTGCCATTTCGGAAGCTGTTGAGGCTGCTGTTACCGATCCAACAGGCCAAACCCGTTACGCATTGGGTTCTGTACTTAACCACGTGATGCTGCACCAAACCATCATTGGTTTGGAAGCTAAAAAACAACTCAACAAAATCGGAATTAAAAATCCGGATGTTGTTATCGGGTGCTGTGGCGGCGGTAGTAATTTCGCCGGAATCTCCTTCCCGTTCATGTACGAAAAAGTGAATGGGGCGAACATCCAGATTATTGGTGCCGAACCATTCTCGTGCCCAACACTGACCAAAGGTTCGTTTGTTTACGACCATGGCGATGTGGCCAAAATGACTCCGCTATTACCAATGTACAGTCTGGGTCACGATTTCATTCCAGAACCAATTCATGCGGGAGGCTTGCGTTACCACGGAATGTCTCCACTTGTAAGTGCTTCGTTGCGCGACGGGCTGATGGAAGCACAGGCTATTCATCAAAGCGAATGTTTCGAGGCAGGCTTGTTATTCTCGAAAACCGAAGGAATTATCCCAGCACCTGAATCAACACACGCGATTGCCGCTACCATTCGCGAAGCGTTGAAAGCCAAAGAAGAAGGTAAGGAAAAAGTGATTCTTTTCAACCTTAGCGGACACGGCTGGATGGATTTGATTGGCTACGACAAATACATGAGCGGACAACTTTCGGACTACGAATATCCTGGGCACGAAATTGAAGCAAGTATGCTGAAATTAAAAGATCTGCCACTTCCAAAATAAAAATTTACTATTTATAGGTAAAAAGGGATGGACAAGTTGTTCATCCCTTTTTTATTGATCATGGATCAGCTTTTCTGATTTTTTGCAACACACTTTTTAAAAAATTCAAAAAAGTACAAGCTGCTTTTTATTTCTTTTAAATACATTTGTCGAAATTAAAACCAACAAAACGGAAATTCACATGAGAAAATTATTTTTATTTCTTTTCCTGTTTGCTTCGGCAGGCTTGTTTGCCCAGCCACTTGCAATCATACCTCAGCCCTCCCAGATTAGTCAGGGCGAAGGATCATTTACCTTGAGCCAGGCAACAACCATTTCGTTCGATGCTACAAAACCCGAACTGAAAAGCATTGCCGCCCAGCTAAACGAACACCTGAATAAATTCTACGGAATTACACTTCCACTTAACGAAAAATCGAAACCTACGCTTAGTTTCAGGCTGAATAAATCACTGCCAGGAAGCGATGAAGGTTACCTTTTAAAAGTTGACCCAAAAGAAATTGTGATTACCGCCAAAACTCCAGCCGGAATTTTCTACGGCGTTCAATCTCTGAAACAAATGATTCCGGTTTCGCAGAATGGTCCTCTGACAATTCCGTGCGCCGAAATTAACGATCAGCCACGTTTCGCATGGAGAGGTTTACACCTTGATGTTGGCCGCCATTACTTCCCCGTCAGCTTCATCAAAAAATACATCGACAACATGGCGATGTATAAATTGAACACCTTCCACTGGCACCTCACTGAAGATCAGGGCTGGCGTCTCGAAATTAATCAGTATCCAAAACTGACTGAAATATCGAGTTGGAGAGACGAAACCGTGGTTGGCCATGCAGGACGTTCAAAAACATATGATGGTGTTGGTTATGGCGGTTTTTACACTCAGAAACAAGTGAAAGAAATCGTTCAGTATGCTGCCGACCGGTTTATTACCGTTGTTCCGGAGATAGAAATGCCCGGACACAGTGTTTCAGTTTTGGCTGCTTATCCTGAATTGGGCTGCACCGGAGGTCCATATAATGTAATGACTACCTGGGGAGTACACAAAGATGTTCTTTGTGCCGGAAAAGAAGAAACCTTCAAATTCCTGCAGAACGTGCTCGACGAAGTGTGCGAACTATTCCCATCGAAATTCATTCACATTGGTGGCGACGAATGCCCGAAAGACCGTTGGAAAGAATGTCCGGATTGCCAGAAGCGAATTAAAGACAATGGGTTGAAAGATGAACACGAATTGCAAAGCTATTTTATCACACGCATCGAAAAATACCTCAATAGCAAAGGTCGCCAGATTATTGGATGGGACGAAATCCTGGAAGGTGGACTGGCACCGGGCGCTTCGGTAATGTCGTGGAGAGGTATAAAGGGTGGCATTGAAGCTGCAAAGCAAAAACACAATGTGGTTATGACCCCTGGCTCACATCTGTATTTCGACCACTACCAGTCGAAAGAAACCGAAAAAGAACCACTGGCCATTGGCGGATACCTGCCGTTGGAGCAAGTTTACTCCTATGAACCAATTCCGGAAGAGCTATCGGCTGACGAACAGAAATATATTATGGGAGCTCAGGGTAATGTCTGGACAGAATACATTCCATCGACCAAGCAGGCCGAATACATGGTTTTCCCAAGGATTTGTGCTTTGGCCGAAGTAGTGTGGACCCCAAAAGAAAAGAAAAATTTCACCGATTTCTCGAAACGAATGGATACCGAATATGTACGCTTATACCGCTACGGTGTGAATTACCGCAAGCCATAACGAATTTCAGGTTTTTATAAACGGAACAGGCCGACATCGACGATGTTGGCCTGTTTTGCTATTCGTTAAACTGAATCTTCCGATTCCTTTTTATATGTGCTGATCTTAAAAGGTACATAAAGCGGACAATACCTAAAAACGGCTGTTGCCAGTAAAGCAACTCCGATCAATCCCCAGTAGCTTTCAAAAATTACGCCTCCAATAGCTAATCCAATTCCGGCCACCAAACGAAGAGTCCGGTCAACTGATCCTACATTGGGTTTCATAGTCAACTGATTTAAAGATTTAACTATGATACGTTTTTAGTGCAATGGAGTTCAAAATTCACCTGAAAGAATTAAGCTCAAAATCACTTCAATTCAGGCTTTGTCAGCGACCAGTGTGTTTGAACAATTTTCCATTTTCCATCGGCCTCGAGGCGATAAACTTCGGTGCAGTTCCATTTCTGCAATTTCTCGCCCACCTGCGATCTAAAGTTAAAGGTCAGAACAGCCATTTTATCAGTCGCCTGAACAACCGGATCGATCAGCTCAAATTGTTCTGCATTAACCTGACCTTTCAATGGCATGTAAAGTTTGGTCAGTTCGTCAATTCCATTCAGTCTTCTCTCCAGAAAAGGATCGAAATACACCACATCGGGTGCCGAAAGTTCCAAAAATGCAGTTGGATCGCCATGGATCCAACGTTCGAGTGCAGCTTTTTCAAGACCAATGATTGTGGATTGAATCGTTGGTTTTTCCTGTGCGTTTGTCATGGCAGCAAGTGTTAAAAACAAAGTTATACAAATGATTTTCATCGTGTTGATTGTTATTTATCAACACAAATTTATCACGATCACCTTCAATACTGATAACAGAAAACAAGGAGAAAACAGGACTTTTCACGACAAATGTTGTTTCCTGAAACCCAAAGGTGAAACGCCATTTTCGCTCCGGAATAAACGAATAAAATAGGATGAATCACCAAAGCCTAACGTCCAGGCAATATCAGTAACCGGAATTTCACTTAGCTGCAACAAACGCCGGGCTTCGTTCATCAGCCTGTTAATAATGTACTGTTTAGCCGAAAGACCAGTTTCTTTCTTAACCAAATCATTCAGGTATCCGGGAGTTATGCAAATTTTAGAAGCATAAAACGACACGGCATGTTCACTACGGAAATGCTGATCAACCAACTGAAAAAACCTGGTGACTTTGAGATTTTGTAGCTTTTCTTCCAACTTGTTTTGCGAGCGGTAAACATTGTTCAGCCAGGCCAGCGCCTGATAAAGCAAAGCGCGTAAAAGGTGAGTCTCCTTGTTTTCGGCAATTTCCTGTTCAATTTGCCGCAGAATATTCGTAAAGTATTCACCCTGTTCAGCATTGAGCGATAATTGTGGCAATGCCTGCCTGTTTCGGAAAAACGACAGCTTTTTTACAAACATCGGATCGCTGAAAAAGGTACACAAAAATTCTTCCTCGAAAATGAGAACCAATCCACGCGGAATTTCAGCTACTTTCCATTCCCTGACCTGCCCGGGAACTGTAAAATACAACCGATTAGTTGAAACCTGAAAATCATGGTCGTCGAGGATAAATTGTCCGGTTCCTTCCCGAATTAAAGTAATATCATAGTAAGTCAAGCAATGCCGCGGTTCCCGACGAATATATTTGGCAAGCGACTCAAGCCTGATCAGGTCGATCAGCAACTCGCCGCCATATTTTGTCCGGCTGAAATTAAACGTTTTGCAATACTCCGACTGCATGACCATGACCAGGGCTTTTATCTGAGTTAGAATTCTTTCTCCAGAATCTCAGTAGCCGAAGCTACCAGCGCTACGCAAGTCGTATCAAACAACCCTTTTTCATTGGCTTCGGCCGATCCTTCAGGAGTAGAAATGTCGACCCCAAGCAATTTTTTGCATTGTACCGAGCCGTGTTTGGCAATAAACAATTCGTTAAACCGCCTTACAGCAAGTTTGGTATCGGCCTTTATTTCAGCGATCGTTTTCTCTTCAAATTTCGCTTTCAGGCCTAAAACCATATAAGCACCTGTAACGGCACCGCAGGTTTCACCCATACACATTCCGCCTCCAAAGCCAAGGGCTATACGCAAAGCGGTGGTACGATCCAGTTTTAATTCTTCGGCATGACTTAAAAGTACTGCCTGGGCACAATTCAGAGTTTTAAAGTTTTCGATGGCTAATTCTGATTTTTTCATTCGAATAAATTTTCGTGTATCATTCAGCAATTCAGTAATAAAATCAAAATTAGCATTTCTCGCTTTCAAGTCCTATTTTATTGGGCAATTGGACTAAATCATCATTTAGTTAACTCTAATTTTAATCAATCACCTATCGTTTCTTAATACAAAAAAAGTATATTTATACCCGGTAACAGTTCTTTAAACAGTCAGATTCCTCTGACTAACCATCGTGAAAAAGGGTCGTGTTCAGTATTTATTTTATCAAACCAAAGAAAAACAGAATGATAAGTTCAAATAGAGCACTACCCAAAAGGAGGCAAATGCCCCAGCGGATTAATTCGCGCCTGTACAAGGGAGACCTGAGATTTATTCGAATTTTGTGTGATGAGGAATACTTGCACAAATCGAAACAACCCGTTAAAAACGATATTTCTTTTTTGGAAAAGATCAATTTCGGGGAAAGTGAGGGCAACGTCAGAAAAATTATGGGCGAACCATTCTTTATCTACCGGAATCAGTTGTCACGAACGCCTCATACGGTTTATACCTACGGACTCAAATCAGGAATTAACAAACTGAGGGTTGAGCTACACTTCCTGGAAAAACATTTTTTCCTGGGAACAATCTTTTACAATGCTGAAAATATAGACGATTCCGACCTTAATCGTTACTTCCGGGAGACATTTAATCTCGACTTATTTCATTTCAAAAGAGACATTATCGTTGATCCTTCAGATAATTTTCTTGAATTTCATCACGAGCCAAATTGCTTCATCATGACATTCTCCAAAATGAAATGGATTCGTTCGACCAATATTTTTCAAAACATTAATTAGACATTCTATCCAAATAAGTCAAAAAAAAGCCCGAAGCAATTGCTTCGGGCTTTCAATATTTTCAGGATTGAATATTCCTATTCGCCGCGAACTGCTGCAACTCCCGGAAGAACCTGTCCTTCGAGGTACTCGAGCAATGCACCACCTGCAGTTGAGATGTACGAAACGCCATCGGCGAAACCAAACTGGTTAACACACGAAACCGAGTCGCCACCACCTACCAACGAGAAAGCACCCTTTGAAGTAGCTTTTACGATTGCTTCACCAACTGCTTTTGAACCAACAGCGAATTTTTCCATTTCGAATACGCCAACCGGACCATTCCAAAGGATAGTTCCTGAATTTTCAATCACTTCCTTGAAGCAGTCGATACTTTTTGGACCAGCGTCCAAACCTTGCCATCCTTCAGGAATAGCATTGGCTTCAACAATCTGAGTATTGGCATCAGCAGCAAAAGCATCGGCAGCAACAACGTCAGAGGCCATATAAATTTTCACGCCTTTTTCGGCAGCTTTTTTCTCGATAGCCAAAGCTGTTTCAAGGAAATCAGGTTCGCAAATTGAGTTACCAACTTCGCCGCCATGAGCTTTCACAAAAGTATAAGTCATACCGCCACCAAGAATCAGGTTATCAACTTTGTCCAACAAGTTTTCGATAATGGTGATTTTGGTCGAAACTTTAGCACCTCCCATGATAGCTGTTAACGGGCGTTGTGGGTTTTTCAAAACTTTATCCAAACTTTCAACTTCGCTTTTAATCAGGTAACCAAACATTTTATCGTTCGGGAAGAATTTAGCCATTACTGCAGTTGAAGCGTGTGCACGGTGAGCTGTTCCGAATGCGTCGTTGATCCAGCAGTCGCCGTTGGCTGACAATTCTTTAGCAAAACCTTCGTCACCTTTTTCTTCTTCTTTGTGGAAGCGCAGGTTTTCGAGCAACATTACTTCTCCTGGTTTTAAAGCTTTGGCCATAGCCTGAACTTCAGCACCAATACAATCAGGAGCCAAAATTACTTCTTGTCCCAGCAATTTGCTGAAGTGACCAACAAGGTGGCACATCGAGTATTTTGGGTTTGGACCATCTTTCGGACGGCCAAAGTGTGACATGATTATCGGAGAACCTCCTTTTTCAATCACTTTCTTAATGGTTGGAATAGCCGCACGGATGCGGGTATCGTCAGTGATCACAAAATTTTCATCAAGCGGCACGTTGAAGTCAACACGAATAAGTGCCTTTTTGCCCGCGAAGTCGTAGGTTTCAATAGTT
Organism: Bacteroidota bacterium; assembly: GCA_021849365.1. Classification (GTDB taxonomy): domain Bacteria; phylum Bacteroidota; class Bacteroidia; order Bacteroidales; family Prolixibacteraceae; genus Aquipluma. Next base: position 16,876 of record JAJZSZ010000061.1, read on the forward strand.
TGCATATTTGTTTTTTTAAGTGTTACAAAAAATCCACCTCAAATATAAAAAATATATCCGTGCGTTTAATTTTAGCGATTTCTATGCTCCTGAAATTAATGTTTGGGTAAAATAGTTTGAATAAAGCAGACCGAAGTTGGAGTCCCGGGATCCAAGCAAGAAAATAGCTGCCTGATTAGCAGCCCCTGACAATGAAAACGCTCAAATAACCTAAATCAGTGGCCCCGAATGTTGAAATCTAAAATTCAGGCAAAACTGGTTTTCAAGTGCGGATATTGCTATTTTTGACACTTCACAATCGATCCAGTATGTTTTTTAAAGAAGTTATCGGACAAAGTGCAACCAAACAGCGGCTGATTCAGTCGGTTAACGAAGAACGTGTAAGCCATGCCCAGTTGTTTGCCGGCCCTCCCGGAGGTGGTAAACTGGCGCTTGCCATAGCCTATGCGCAATACATTGCCTGTACCAACCGACAGCAGAACGAC
>JAJZSZ010000472.1 GCA_021849365.1 Bacteroidota bacterium
ATCTTTTGGCGCCTGGCAAGTACTTTTGCGTTGAGTATTATGGCCGGGGTAATAACTCATTTCCTGGTTAAATGGGGCTACATCACTAATTTTTTACGTGTAAAAACTGAAAAACCTGTCAGACCAACCTTTCAGGAGTCAATAAAATCTGAAATACAGAAAGTAAAGTCGGTATTGGGATTTCAGCAAAACCAACCGGCCGAATTGCAGTTTTCGGGTATGGCAGTAACCTGCTGCACCAATGAAGTAGAGTCGCCGAAGACTTGCGAATGCAGCCCGGCTTGCTCCGGAACACCAGACGTGAGTTTCAAACAAAAGCTTATGCACGAGTCGCTGAAATCGGTCTGGATGATCACCAAATTCATGGGGCTGGCCTTTTTCCTGAATGCGCTGATTAATTTGTATGTTCCACAGGAATGGATTGGACAGTTGCTTAAACAGCACGGATTTGTTTCGGTAGTTATTGCGGCTGTACTTGGAGTTCCGGTTTATACCAGCAACCTTACGGCACTGCCTATGGTTGGCGGACTGCTTCAGCTTGGTTTGCATCCCGGGGCTGCCTTGGCCTTCCTGATATCGGGCCCGCTGACGACTATTCCGGCAATGGCTGCCGTTTACGGGATAACTTCGAAAAAGGTATTTGGATTGTATGTGGCATTTTCGCTTTTTGGCTCACTTTTGTTCGGAATGTTGTATTATTTTGTTGCCTGAATTGGAATTAATTCCCTAATTTTCAATCTTTAAAACAAAACAATCCATAACTAATCACAATGCTATGAAAACCAGGTTACTATTATTTGTGTTGCTGATTCTCTTCCAATTTCCGTTGATCGCCCAGCGGTCTGTTTTGGGTGAGGGACCTGCCGGATTGGTAGGTATGTCTGACAAAAAGCTGATGCTGATCGATCAGTTTATTCAGGACTATGTAAATAAAGGCTACATTCCCGGGGGCGTTTTCCTGATTGCCCGCGATAACCAGATTGTTTATTATAAAAACTTTGGTTTCAGAAGCACTGATAAGAAAGCGCCCTACCAGAAAGACGATATTTTCCGCATTGCGTCGATGACCAAGGCTGTGACAACGGTGGCTATTATGCAGTTGTACGAACAAGGCAAGCTGGGATTGGACGACCCGGTTATGAATTATATTCCGGCCTTCAAAAATTCGAAAGTTCTCGATCAGTTTAACGCCAAGGATTCGAGTTATACAACGGTTCCGGTTAAATCGCCCATTACTATCCGCCAGTTATTAACTCACACCTCAGGAATTGTTTATGGAGCGTTCTCTCAGGGAGCACTGCGGGCGATTTACGCAAAGAAGGGATTGATGGATGTGGGCCTTTCTCATCCTAAAATGACAACTGAAGAATTTATTAACCGGTTGGCTGATGTTCCGCTTGCATTTCAGCCGGGAGAGAAATACAATTACGGACTGAACATGGACGTTTTGGGCCGTGTGGTTGAGGTAGTTTCCGGAACAAAATTGAGCGATTATTTCCGCAAAAACATATTTGAACCACTTGGCATGAAGAGCACCTTCTTCTATTTGCCCAAGGAAAAACAGGCTAAGCTGGTACCAATCTACATGCAACGCGAAGATGGAACGCTTGATATGGCTGCCAATACAGGAGGAATCTCTGCGGGGATGGATTATCCGCTTCAGGCCGATAACAACCATTATGCCGGGGGTGGCGGATTATCGTCAACAGCGATGGACTATGCCACTTTTATACAGGCATTGTTGAACAACGGCGAGTACAATGGGAAACGCATTTTGAGCCGCAAAACCATTGAGGTGATGACCGGCGACCAAATGATCAGGCTGAATCAGCAGGGCAACGGATACAGCAACCGGCCCGGGGAAACGTTTTGTCTTGGCTTTTCATTGGTTACCGATCAGGGGAAAGGCATTGGCATGAAATCGCCCGGAACATATGAATGGGCTGGTTATTTCAATACCAAATTTTTTATTGATCCGAAAGAACAGCTGATTTTTGTGGGGATGACCCAAATTTTGGGGACCCGCCACGGTGAACTTTGGGACCGTTTGACGGCATTGATGTATAGTGCTATTGAAGATTAAATCAATCAAAAATGGCTGACTAAAATATAGTCAGCCATTTTTGTATATATGCTGTAAGTTATTCTTTTTCAGCAAAACACAGAATAAATCTGAAAAGGCGGCCTATTGTCGGATTAATGACTAATTTCGCATGCTTTAACACGAAGGCCATGGATTGATTATTCGGTTTTAGGAGGCCTTCCCAAACAGAAACAATGTCATTTGAAAATTTAGATTTAATTGAGCCTATCAAAAGGGCTTTAGAAACAGAAGGTTACGAAACACCAACTCCTATTCAGCAACAAGCAATCCCGATCATACTTCAGCAAAAAGATTTATTAGGTTGCGCCCAAACGGGTACCGGAAAAACAGCGGCATTTGCTATCCCAATTATTCAGATACTGCACGAAAAGCACAACAATGCAAAATTGAAACGGCAAATAAAGGCGTTGATTGTAACGCCAACGCGCGAACTGGCTATACAGATTGGCGAGAGTTTTGGCGCTTACGGACGATATGCCGGGCTGAAACACACCGTTATTTTTGGTGGTGTTGGCGAACGTCCGCAAACCGATGCTTTACGCCAGGGAATTGATATTTTGATTGCCACTCCTGGTCGTTTGCTCGACCTGATGAACCAGGGATATGTTGAGTTGCGCTACCTCGATTTATTTGTACTCGACGAAGCCGACCGCATGTTGGACATGGGCTTTATTCACGACGTGAAGCGCATTATTGCTGCTTTGCCTAAAGAACGGCAGTCGCTTTTCTTTTCGGCTACTATGCCTGCCGACATCGTTAAACTTTCGCAAACCATCTTGCGCAATCCGGTAAAAGTAGAGGTAACTCCCGAATCGACCACTGCAGAAAAAGTAGAGCAGCGCATTTACATGGTTGACTACGCCAATAAGCGTGACTTGTTGGTTCATGTGGTTCAGGATCCGGAAATTACTTCGGCACTGGTATTTACCCGCACCAAATATGGTGCTGACAAAATTGCCAAGCTGCTGAGCAAGAGCGGCGAGAAGGCTCAGGCAATACATGGCGATAAGTCGCAAAATGCCCGTCAGAAAGCGCTTTCTGATTTTAAGGCACGGAAAATCCGCTTCCTCGTGGCTACCGATATTGCTGCC
>JAJZSZ010000473.1 GCA_021849365.1 Bacteroidota bacterium
AAGCTCATCCGCAGCACCACCAGTATGGGAAGCTGCGAAATTTCGGCTTTCATGGATTGGGGCTCCGATATTGACCTTGATAAACAACAGGTTGAATCGCGAATTAACCAGATCAAGAACAGCCTGCCGCCCAATGTACAGATTACGGTAGAGAAGATGAACCCGTCGATCCTGCCGGTAATGGGCTACTCGCTTCAGTCGGAAACAAAAAACCAGATTGAGCTGAAACTGATCGCCGAATATACCGTGAAACCCTATTTGTCGCGAGTGGTTGGAGTTGCAGCCGTTCAGGTAATCGGAGGCAAGGAAAAGGAATTCAGGATAATTCCTGACATTCAGAAACTAAAACTTTTAAAAATCAGCACACAGGATATTGCCCAGGCCATTCAACAAACCGGTTTTATCCAATCAGACGGCTATACCATTGATTACAAGAGGCTTTACCTTACCGTCACCGATGCCACTATTTCAGACAAAGATCAGCTCGAAAACGTGGTCCTTTTTAACGATGCCAACCGTCAGATTAAAATTTCGGACATAGCCCGGGTAGAAATTTCAGAAAAAAACGAATATGTAAAAATTAAAGCCAATGGCCGTGATTTCCCGCTGGTAGCCGTGGTAAAACAACCCAACAGCAACCTGATTGACGTGGCCGCGCAAGTTTCGGAAAAAGCGGCGGAACTGAACCATATCCTACCCGAAGGCGTGACGCTGAAACCCTATTACAACCAGTCCGAATTTGTGCAAAACAGCATTCAGAGTATCATCGATGTACTGTGGATCGGGCTGTTGCTCGCCATTGTTGTGGTCATCATTTTCCTGCGTTCGTTCAAGGCCAGTTCGGTGCTGCTGGTCACCATCCCGCTCACCCTCGCGCTCACGTTTATCGCACTCACGGCGCTGGGCTTCGATTTCAATATCATGACCATTGGCGCCATTGCCGCTGCCATCGGGCTGATCATCGACGACGCCATCATTGTGGTGGAACAAATTCACCGCGCCCACGAGGCCAACCCCAAACAAAACTCGAAAGAGCTGGTGGGGAAAGCCATTCATTTTCTATTTCCTGCCATGGTGAGTTCGTCATTAAGTACCATTGTTATCCTCATTCCATTTGAGTTGATGACGGGAATTGCAGGCGCCTATTTTAAAATTCTCACAGAAACCATGATCATCACCCTGGTATGTTCATTTTTTATTACCTGGATAGGATTGCCTGTTATTTACCTGCTCTTTTCAAACGATAAAGCATTTTCCAGGGAAACACATACATTTCATGCACCGGAATACAAGTGGCTTGGATTTCTTTTTAAAAAGCCATATTTCAGCCTTGCGTTTGTTATACTATTGGTTTTCAGTATCCTATTTATTATGCCGAGGTTACAGACCGGCTTCCTTCCCGCCATGGACGAAGGTTCCATCGTGTTGGATTACAACAGTCCGGCAGGCACATCGCTGGATGAAACCGATCGAATGTTAAATGAAGTAGATAGAATTATTGAATCAATCCCCGAAGTCAAAACCTATTCACGGCGAACTGGAACGCAGATGGGATTCTTTATCACCGAGCCAAACCGGGGCGACTATCTGATTGAATTGCACAAAAAAAGAACAAAAACCACTGAACAGGTTTCAGATGAAATCCGCAAAAAAGTGGGAAGTACACTCCCTGCCCTTACAGTTGACTTTGGCCAGGTAATCACTGATATGCTGGGAGATTTAATGAGCAGCGTGCAACCTATCGAAATAAAGATTTTTGGTAGTGACCACGATAAATTGCTTCAATTATCAAAACAAGTGGCCGATAGCCTTCAAACAGTTACAGGTACTGCCGATGTATTTAATGGTATTATCGTTGTCGGCCCGGTAATGAAAATTGTGCCCAGGGAAGGTAAACTGAAACAATTCGGGCTTACCCCATCGCTTTTGCAGGAACAGACAAGGAACTACCTGAGTGGAACTGTAGTGGGAACAGTGCCGGAAAAAGAGCAGCTAACCAACATCCGCATGATCTTCCCGGTCAACAATAAAACTCCTCTTGAAGCGTTAAAGCAGGTTTCAATATCCACAGCTGCCAGAGATTATGTCCCCTTATCTGAATTTGCTGATTTCACTATTCAAACCGGCGTTTCCGAAATTAAAAGAGAAAACCTGCAATCCATGGGAGTAGTAACAGCAAGATTGAATAACAGGGATTTGGGAAGTGTGATGAAAGATATTCAGCATAAAATGAAAAGCATTAGTTTACCTTCATCCTACCAGATAGTTTATGGAGGTTCTTATGCCGAACAACAGAATTCTTTTGCCGAATTACTCAAAATCCTTATTGCAGGCGGTTTGTTGGTATTTACCGTCGTTCTGTTTATGTTTAAAAACCTGAAATATTCATTGATAGTGCTTTTTATAAGCTTATTAGGTATTTCTGGAAGCGCGATTGCCTTGTATCTCACCCATACCCCCCTGAATGTAGGCAGTTATACCGGGTTGATCATGATTATCGGTATTATTGGGGAAAACTCCATTTTTACCATTCAGCAGTATTTATCGGAACTGAAAACCGGAGGAAACAATTCGCTCAGATTGGCCGTTTCGGCACGTTTGAGACCTAACTTAATGACGGCTTTAGGCGCCATAGTCGCACTTTCGCCCCTTGCACTGGGTATAGGAACCGGGGCACAAATGCACCAGCCACTTGCAATTGCGGTTATTGGCGGTTTCATTGTCGCATTGCCGCTGTTGCTGATCGTCTTGCCGGGTTTCCTGAAAATGATTGAAAAAGATTAAGATTCAAACATCAAGTTATAATACTCTTTCAGCAACAAGATTTGTGCTGTTGAATAGGCGGGCAATTTACTGAAATTTCTGTTTCCGTTTGCATGCACCCACTAATCTTTAAATTTCCTTTAGAATTGGCAACTAAGTTTGGGAAATATATTTAAAATTAATTAAGATGAAAAAAACAATTTTAGTACTCAGTTTCTTTGTGGCAACTTTATTCGCCTGTGCTCAAAAAACGCCACCAACAGTAGTAAGCAATGCTTTTACCCAAAAGTTCAAAAATGCTGAAAAAGTAAAATGGGACATGGAAGATGCCAATGAATGGGAAGCCGAATTTAAACTAAACGGGAAAGGAACTTCAGCCTCGTTCGACCTGGCCGGCAAATGGCTTGAAACAGAAATCGAAAT
>JAJZSZ010000474.1 GCA_021849365.1 Bacteroidota bacterium
CTGATTATTGCGCCATACACAACGGTTCAGAAACGTATTCTAGCTATCACTCATATTCAAAGCATTTATGGATCGGCAGTTAGCGAAGAAAAAAATAGTGAGGCTATAGATCAGGTTACGACATCGCTGCGCAAAAGCCATAAACTGAAAGAAGGCGAAACCGATGATTTTCAGGTAAGGTCTCAGGCCGAAATGGTGCAAACATTTTCATCAGTCATGGATGTTTTGACCATCCTTTTAGGTGCTATTGCCGGAATATCCTTGCTGGTTGGTGGTATCGGAATCATGAACATCATGTTTGTATCGGTAACCGAACGCACTCGCGAAATTGGGTTAAGGCTATCGGTAGGAGGCCGTGCTCACGACATTATGATGCAGTTCCTGATTGAGTCGATTCTTTTAAGCGTGTTTGGTGGAATTATTGGAATTTCATTTGGAATAGCTGTTACCTACGGAGTCTCTTCGTTAATGAATATGCCGGCGGTAATTATGCCCTGGGCAGCACTTATGGCGTTTGCCGTTTGTTCAGCTATCGGGATTTTCTTCGGATGGTATCCTGCCCGAAAAGCTTCTAATCTGAACCCAATTGATGCATTGCGATACGAATAATAATTATTTGCGATTTTGCTATTTACTATTGACGATTCAAAAAAGAACCACAGATAGTAAATAGTAAATCGTGAAATGGTAAATTGTAATTGGTATATTATCTTTGGAAAAAAGACATAAAAAATGGGCAAATCAATTTCAATCCATGATAAGTGGATAAAGATTAGTCTTCATGGCATTGTTTGGATTATTGTAGCCTTTTTCGGGTATTACATGCATTACACGTTTGGTGGCGGTAACATGCTGCGCCTCTACGAATTTTACGTGAACGCATTGTTTGGAGCATTTATTTTTTACTTAGGCTACCTTTGGTTGGTCCCACGTTATTTTATCCAGAACCGACAAATTATTTATGCTGTAATTCTTTTCGCATTCATCGTTTTAACCTATTACATAAGGGACTATATCCGTGAAACTTTTTTAACCGACCCTGTTGCCGAAGCCCGATTTCATGAGGCGATGAAAATACTGACGGGGAAGGACGACGGTCCAAGAAATCCGAACGCTTTTGGGTTCTTCAGCCATTTGATTACTTCCATTTTACTTTCAGGCTTTGCCATCGGTTTTGGTCTTTCCGAAAAACTTAAACAGAACGAGAAAAGGCAAAAGGAACTTGAAAAAGAAAAGCTGAATTCTGAGCTAGCCTTTCTGAAAAACCAGGTAAGTCCGCACTTCTTTTTTAATACGCTGAACAACATTTATTCGCTCATCGGTATCGATGCATCAACCGCCCAGGAATCAGTGCTGAAACTGTCGAAACTGATGCGCTACCTGCTATACGAGTCGGAGCATGGCGAAACGCTGATGAGCCACGAAATCGACTTCATGAATAATTACATCGACCTGATGAGGCTGAGATTAAGCCCGAAAGTTGAACTGCAGATCGATTTTCCTGAAGGTTTCTCCGATTTCTCGGTACCACCGTTGTTGTTTGTGTCTTTTGTCGAAAACGCGTTTAAACATGGTGTTAGTCATCGCGAGCGTTCGTTCATTCATCTCCGGATGCAGATTGATAAAGAACAAGTCACTTTTGTCGCCGAGAACAGTGTTGGGAAAAGCAGTACCCCAGGCGATCTGCAACATTCTGGAATTGGTCTTGAAAATGTGCGGAAACGGCTCAATCTGTTGTTTCCTGAAAGGCATAGGCTCACCATCGATGCTACCGATGCTGTTTTTCGTGTCGAACTTGTGATTCAACAAATAAACCCGAAAGTATGAAGCTGAGAACCATTTCCATCGACGATGAACCCCTGGCCCTCCGGCTGGTGAGTGAATACATCAGTAAAACACCGTTTCTGGAGTTGGTCGGATCGTTTGACAATCCGCTCGATGCCATCGAATTTCTGTCATCTCAGGCGGTCGAACTGGTCTTTGTCGATATTCAAATGCCCGATCTCACCGGGATCGAGTTTGTCCGCAGCCTCGAAAATGCTCCCAAAATCATTTTCACTACGGCTTACGAGAAATATGCGCTCGAAGGCTTTAAACTCAATGCCATCGACTATTTGTTGAAGCCATTCAGCTACGAAGAATTCCTGAAAGCTGCCGGAAAAGCGCGTAAACAGCTCGAGTTGGAAACAAGTTCGCAGCTTTCGATTGAGGCGAATAACCAGTTTCTGTTCCTGAAGTCGGAATACAAAATACGTCGCATCAACTTCAACGACATTCTATACATCGAAGGGCTGAAAGATTACATCAAGGTGTACACCACCAGCGAAGACAAGCCGGTTCTGTCGCTCAATTCTATCAAATCACTCGAGCAAAAGCTGCCCGAAGACCGCTTTATGCGCGTTCACCGGTCGTTTATCGTCAACCTCGATCGTATCGAAACCATCGAGCGCAGCCGCATTATTTTCGGTAAAACGTATATCCCCGTCAGCGACCAGTATAAAGACAAGTTTCAGGAATTTTTGGACAAAAATTTCCTTTAGAATCTCAATTAATGTGATTATAATGAGATTATATTCCTTATTTTTTGACCCTAAATCCCCTAAAGGGGACTTAGTTCATTGATGACCGGTTGCGATATTCGCAGCCTAAGCCTCTTCATGGGTTTGGGGTGAAAAAACGACAATAAATATTTACAAAACTTATTTCTTCCCCGGAGTAAACTTCACCACTTCATTTTTAATTGGTGGAACGGTTTTCAGGTATGCGAAAATCGCTTTCAGGTCCTCATCCGTCATTCTGCCGTACATGGTCCAGGGCATAATGGAGTTAAAATCGCCCGGATTGAGCTGGGTATTTAATGTGGCCGAATCAGAATGTGCCTTGAACAAGCTTACAAAAGTTTCGTCATCCCATCCGCCAATGCCGGTTTCTTCGTCCGACGAGATATTGGCTGAGCGCACAATTGATCCATCCGGGAATGGGAACTCACGGCCTCCGCCATATTCGGTGCCGGCAACCAGGCTCCCTTTTTCAAATTTGGTATGACAATCGATGCAGGCCGCGGCATTGGTGAGGTATTTGCCGTAATTTATCACATCGGTTTTGGAAGGTAACTTGGTAAAACTTGGTTCTGGCTGAATGGTGTTGATGATA
>JAJZSZ010000475.1 GCA_021849365.1 Bacteroidota bacterium
CTTGCCTCAAGCCGATCGGCTAGCATTACTGGGAAATAAGTAAGGTAAGATCCATAAAGCAGAATAAAAACCAATGCATTTACGAGGAAAAGTCCCCAAACACTTCGCTGATTAATGTTTTTCCAGATACGCCGAAAATATTCACCAATCCCCTGATGATCTTTTGGCTCAGGATTACTTAAGCCATAAAGCACAAAGAAACCCAGTGGAATGGCCAGCAAAGGCAAATAAAAGACGTAACGCCACCCGAATGCAGCAATAAATCCGCCCAAAGCAGGATAGGCAGCGGTACCAATGCTTAAAATACTGGCATTGTAGCCCATCAATGCCGTTCGTTTTTCTCCCGAGTATAAATCACCAATAAGGGTGATATTAATACTCGAAAGTCCGGAAGCACCAATGCCTTCAACAAAAAGAAAGAAAAGCAGCCAATGAAAATCATTCATAAAAGAACAAAGGAAACCTGCAATTCCGAATACAAACAATGCAGGTATTAAAACGAGCTTTCTGCCAAACCGATCAGCCAGAATGCCAGTCACCGGGGTCAGAAATATTCCGGGAAGAGTAAATGCAGCAATGAGTAACCCAACTTCCTGTGTAGAGATGCCGAAGTATTTGATAATGCCCGGAAAAGCCGGAGTAATACTCGAAATGCCCATTACGGCAACCAAAGTTACCCCGAAAATAATGATCATGTTTTTCTCAACACCAAAAGTTGATTTACGCTCCATTGTTCAGGTTTATTTACCTGTGAAGTTAAAAAAGAAACCAGCCAATCGAAAATTTAAGCGATAATCAGCTATCGGTTTAAACGGCGTTTTAGTTCCTGCATTACTTTCTTGCGGAGTTCGGCCTCTGTTTGGTAAAGTTTAATAATTTGCTGCGGTGCAAGCACTTGCCTGAATTCGTGGTAATACTTTTCACGAATCAACACCAGCTGTTTCGCTGCAGTCAGTTGATTTACAATTAGCTCGTCGGCATCTGAAGTAGAAAGGCTATCGGCATCAACTTTCATAAGACGGCCCATTTTTCGGAAGTCAATTGAAGTCACTTCGTGTTCATATCGATTATAAATCGGGCTGAACCGATCGAAAGTGTTCTGGTCGAGTTTAAGACTGGCTTTAATTTCGCGTAATTTTGCCTGTGTAATGCGTTCGCGTAGCCTCGGGAAACGGTCAAAGTTTTGAGCTTCAGCATTTAGCCCAGCTACAAATAACATCACGAAAAACACGAGGATAATTATATTTTTCATCATTTCTGTTTTTATTGTTCATATTCTCCGGCAAACGGATCTGCTTTAATCATAGCTGCAATCTGCAGTAATTCTTCTTCAGTTAAATCGGCCAAAACTTCGTCAATATTTTCAGTCTGTTTTTTCTCAGTAATATTCTTTTGTGCAGCTTCCTCCACAACCGAAATTTCCACTGACTTTTGCTCCTCTACTTTATTGGTAACTGTTTGTTCTGTTGGTTTATTTTCCTGAGCAATTACCTGAATATCTGTTGTTTCATTACGCTGAATCATGAAAAATCCCAAGATGGCCAAAGTGGTCAAAGAGGAAGCTACAGCAACAGACCGCCATAAATAGATTATTTGTCGCGATTTTCGTTCACGAATTTTGGCTTCCTGAAGCGTTTTCATTGCAGCATTCTCAAAAAAATTATCGGGCGCCATGTATGGCAATTTCTTCCCTATATCCTGGAATTCATCATTCGGGTCCATACTTCAGTGTTTTAATAATCAGGCATGTTCTATCAAATATTGTTTAATCTTTTCGCTGGCGTAATGGTAATTCGTTTTCAGCGTACTAACCGAAGAATCAGTAATCTGACTGATCTCTTCATAGCTCAGTTCTTCGTAATAACGCAGGTTAAAAACAACCTTTTGTTTTTCAGGAAGCTGCAAAATGGCCTGTTGAAATTTCACCAGCATTTTTTCGCTGTTATCGGCATCGTTACCGGTAAAATCGTTCAGCATTTTTTCAGTAATTGCTTCGGCTTTCTTCATCCAGTTTTTATTCTTCCTGAAATGTTTGGTGCACTCGTTTGTTGCAATCCGGTATAACCAGGTGAAAACCCGGCTTTCGCCTTTAAACGAATCAGCGAACCGATATACATTAATGAACGTTTCCTGCAAAATATCTTCAGCATCCTCGTGCGAAACCACCAACCTGCGAATATGCCAGTACAAAGGCTTTTGGTAAGCCTCCATCAGTTGCATAAAACCCTTATCTTTCGATGCAGGATCTTTCATCAGCGCCATCAAATAGTTGTCGGTGGTCTCGTTCATCTATCAATTCAGGAATGACTGGTTACGCTTTGGATGCAAAAACTAGAAAAAGGTTAAATCTCACTTAGCCGTTTTTAATGAAATTATTTTTTCAAAAAAAATCAGGACCCAATTTAACTTCTCTGCCAATTTAGCTTCTGATAAGGTATAATCGATCATTTTAAAAATACTTAAAACAAACGCGCTATGAAACAATTAAAATTATTTATCGCAATGAGTCTGATGTTTATCGGATTTAATTCTTGCCAGAAAGAAGACTTAGCAGCAGCGGATGACGAAGCTACACTAAGTTTGCAGGAAACACAGGCTGAAGAAGCCACCGCTGACATTGATGTATTGGTTGACGAGGCAATCGATTTAAATGCCGCGCAATTGAAATCTGCAAGTTTGGCCGGAGCTTTCTACCTGACCGACTGCCCGGTAATTACTGTTAATAAAAATACAAATCCGCAGGTTATAACAATCGATTTTGGAACTTCGTGCACGGGTAAAGATGGCAAGGTGCGGTCCGGAAAGATCATTGTTACATCGTCATCGTTCACCACATTCCCATCTGTCCGCGATAAATCGTTCGACAACTATAAGGTCGACGGAAAGAAAGTTGAAGGAACAATTACAAAAAACATCAGCAAGGATCAGGAAAATAACATCCGCACAGCAGTTATCTCCGAAAATATCACTATTACTTTTCCCAATGGAGAAGGAACGGCTCAACGTGTAGCAAATATCAACCGCCAGTACCAGCGAAATGCACTGCTAAACCGGAACGACAACCAGATTGTAAGTTGGGGAACTGTTGAATTTACACGCAGGTCGGGAGTGAAAGTCACCAAAACAATC
>JAJZSZ010000476.1 GCA_021849365.1 Bacteroidota bacterium
GAATGCCGAATTTATGTAGGTGGACAAAATCTCTACACATTCACTCATTACAGTGGACTCGATCCCGAACTGGCTGATTTAACCGGAAGTCCACTTAATTCGGGTATTGATTTCGCCAAATATCCTCAGTCCCGTACCGTTTTAACCGGCCTGAGTGTAAAATTTTAAACCGGTGATTATGAGAAAGAATTTGATAGTTACTTTTTTCGTGCTTCTACTGGTTTCGGCCTGCGATCAGAGTTTTATCGACAGACCACAGTTGTCAGTTCAAACAACCGATAACTTTTATAAAACTGAAGCCGATGCGATTAAGGCTGTTACAGCTGTTTACAACTACCTTCAGGCTTATGATTTTGAGGTAGAAAAGTTCGAGTTTGGCGATATCGCATCTGATGATGCCGAAAAAGGTGGCGAATCGGACAACGACAGACCTTTTGTTAAGGACCTCGAATATTTCAGAAGCCGATCCGATAATCTGGCCTGCCGGGCTATGTGGAAGACTTGCTTCACAGCTATATTTCAGGCAAATAATGCGTTAGCCAACATCGCCAATATCGATATGAATGAGGCACTAAAAGAGCGACTGACTGGCGAAGTACGGTTCATCAGAGCTCATTTTTACTTTTACCTAATCAATATATTTGGTGAGGTTCCGCTAATTACTCAAGTACTTTCAAACGAATATCATTTGCCTAAATCGGCTAAAGCCACCATTTGGGACCAGATTGAAAAGGATTTAATATTTGCACGTGATCATCTTCCTTTGAAATCAAAATATGCTAATACTGATTTGGGTAGGATTACTAAAGGAGCGGCACAGGCCTTACTGGCCAATGCTTACCTTTTCCAGAAGAAGTGGGCGCTTGCTGAAAAAGAAGCGAAAGAGGTAATACAATCAGGTGAATACCGGCTTGAACCCGAGTTTCAGGATTTATTCCAGGTCAAAAAAACAGATTTTGGCGTTGAATCGGTATTTGAGGTTCCGCATGTAAGTACCAATACTGGTTGGGGCGACGAAAGTGAAGGTACCGTTGTTCCGATATTTTGCCGAAGCCGTAATTCGGGCGGATGGGGATTTAATTGCCCTACCTACGATCTGTTGGCTGAGTTTGAACCTGGCGATCCGCGATTGGTGCATACGTTCATGTTTGATGGCGACGTTTTTGACGATGAGATCCAATTCAACCAATACAGCCCGTCGCATTTATGTTCCCGAAAAGTATTCCTGACTCCCTCAGAACGAGTAGGTTTCGACTCATCAGATGCCCCTTTCAATCTGAAGGTAATCAGATATGCTGAAGTATTGCTTATTCATGCTGAAGCGGCCTGCGAAAATGGCAATTTTCAGGAGGCACTTACTTCGCTTAATCAAATCAGGAAACGGGCACGCGAAAGCAGTGCAATCGACAAAAAGGCAATTTTTAAGAATGTCAATAAGTACCAGGTTTCGAAAAACCAGTACGAGGATTACAAATTTTTGAATTACAACTATTGGACATCGAACAGCGATAAGCAAAACTTATTGCCTGATATTCAAATCAGCAACCAGGCCGCATTGCGACAGGCCATCAGGCACGAACGACGCGTTGAACTGGCCATGGAGAACAAACGGTTTTACGATATTATCAGGTGGGGCGATGCCGAAAATCACTTCCATAACTTTGCTGAAAAGTGGAAAACAGGCAAAGGCAGCCAATTCAGGAAAAACATTAATGAAATATTTCCGATACCACAGGATGAACTCGATTTAAATCCGAAGATGACTCAAAATCCCGGATATTAGAGAATTATGGGTTAAGTGACTAAAATACGTAATTGAGTCCCATATAAAATCCGCGTTCGCCGTCCTGATTATCTACCGCTAAACCATAATCGGCAGCAATTACAAAGTTTTCGTTCATCACCACTCGTAGTCCGCCACCATACGAAACATGCATTTTCTCTGCCCCCCAATCAAAATAACTGGGTTGGGGAATTGAACTCATGGCAATAACTTTACTTTTCACGTCAACCATTTTTGTGACCCTGCCAAAATCGGTAAAGGCATTTAGTCCCAGGTAGAAGTTGTTTTTGATCCAGCTGAAACGAACAAATTTCCAACGCAATTCAGCGTTTCCCAAAAACACACCATCTCCCTGAACCCTGTTTCGCAGGATTCCGCGAATGGTTTTTCCGCCGCCCAAGCCTTCAGATGATGCACCAGTAAGCACTGATGTTATCATCTGCGATTTGTAGTAAAATGGTACATTTCCGGAAAGGGTTGTTTGATAGGCCAGCCGGTAAGCAAAAGACAAATTCCTCGGAATTAAGGTAAAATATTGCCTGTGAATAAAGCACACCCGGGAAAATGAACTTTCGGCACCAAAGATTTTTGGTGCTAATTCAAGGACAGCTTCCGTCCATATTCCTTTCATCGGATTTGGCTTATTATCGCGTGTATCGTAAACCAATCCACCTTTAAAAGCAGGAACAAAACCTCCATCAGACTCTTCCGCATTGATAATTCCCCACTTTTTATAATTTTCGTATAAGCCCGGCTGAACGGCAGGCGACGGCAATTTATCGGCCTCATCCTTCCCTTTGTTAAGTTTATCAATATTCACCGAACCAACCTTAAAATTCTGAAGATTCATTCCGGCGATCCAACGAAACTTATTGTTGGTTATATTTCCCTGAAGGTCAATTTTTGCACGAAACAATTTACGGTCGTATTTATAAAACATCCGTGTCAGATAGGCATCGTCTTCATTATCTGCCCATTCGGTATGAACAACAGATTCGTACCCATTGAATCCATAGAAGTCATAAGCCCGGTCAGTCAGGTATGAAACGTCAAATGAAGTTTGCAGTCCTTTAAGCAATTGATCTGAATTATAATAAAAGCGGGAAATCCCGCTCCCTTTCGTAAATCTTGAAATTTCAAAATAAAGTGAATGATTGTAATTGGGATAGCGGCTACCATCACCATAATCATATAAATTAACAAAAGCGCCATACTGAAAACCCAGATCGGTGTCGAACGTGATGGCCGGTAGCGCACCAAAATTCCAATTTTTCTTGATTACCTCAGCTTGCTTCTCTGCCTGTGAAAAAACAGTTAGAGAACCGATCGATTTTGCGTGCAGCT
>JAJZSZ010000477.1 GCA_021849365.1 Bacteroidota bacterium
ATCAACTCGTACATGAACCTGAGTCCGTCGATGAAAACATTTGGAACCGTGATTAACCACGAGTTCGGGAATGTGGAAGAAACAGGTATTATCCTGACAATTTCCGACATTTACGAAGCAAAAACCGACCGTCATATAGAAACTTATTTACGAACCAAGGCTACCCAAGACTGGCCTTTACCTGAATAAATTCATTATGTCATACTACAGCGAACACGAAAAATTTCATGTTGCAGTCGACTCCATCATTTTTGGGTACGACGAAGAAGGACGCGAATTAAAAGTACTTCTGCTGAAACGAAAATTTCAGCCTGCAATGGGCGAGTGGTCGCTAATGGGTGGCTTTCTGAACGCAAACGAATCGGTTGACGAAGCGGCCAAACGCATCCTGCACCAGTTAACAGGGCTTTCGGATGTGTATATGGAGCAACTTTACACGTTTGGTGAAGTCGAGCGTGATCCGGGCGCACGAATTATTTCGGTAGCCTATTTTGCGCTGATCAAGATCAATGCATCGGACCTTGAGTTGGTTAAAAACCATGGAGCCACGTGGATTCCTATTTCGTCGATGCCACAGCTGATTTTTGATCATTCGGCCATGGTAGACCGTGCGCTTAAGAAACTACAGGTCAGAGCCCGCACTCAGCCAATCGGGTTTGAGTTACTGCCCGACAAATTTACCATTCCGCAGCTTCAGGGTTTATACGAAGCCATATACAACAAAGCACTCGACAAACGCAACTTCCGCCGTAAACTTTTATCGATGGACCTGCTGGAAAAGCTGGAAGAAAAAGAAAAGGAATCGTCGCGCAAAGGAGCCTGGTACTACCGTTTCGACGCCAGAAAATATGAAGATCTGCTGAAGCGAGGATTCAACTTTGAACTTTAGAGAAAATACAACCATAAAGAAAGCGGGCAAGATGATATATCTTGCCCGCTTTCTTTTCTTTATATAGCATATAGCCTCTTACTTCTTTAATTCAACTTTTACAAAATTGTCAACGTCTTTGTCATAAACTATTCCACTTGAAGGTTTACTAAGCTCATTTTCGGTGTTTTCTGTTGTTTTTTTCACCAGTGAGATAAGTAATGGGAATGGTGGAAAATTCGGATCCTTCTGCCATACCTCCTGAGGAACTTCAGTTGAAACAGGTATGGTTTTAATCAGGTGCCCCGGATATTTAAAACTAATACTGTATTTATTGAAGTAGTCAAGTGCCAGTGCATTATATTCTCCGTTAACCGGAATATCAACTTTTGAGGTTTCTTTCCCGTTTTTTATGATCTCAACGACACAGTTTTCTTTTCCCGCAACTTCAGGTAAGATTTTAAGCATAAGGGTTAACTGTTTTTCGCTTTGAGCCTGCAAAACAAACGAACTAAAGCACATCAGGATTCCTAGAAAAGAAAATATTCTGAAAAAATTAGTTTTACTCATAATTGTTTTTTGATAAATATAACGAATTTATATGAATTCATCTGATTGAACCTTCTATATTTTTTAGACAGGCAAGCCCCTTCGAATCTTCACCCGGCAAACGTTGAATCAAAAAAGAGGGATTCCATCTCTTTCAAGATAAAATCCCTCTCTGTATTGCTTTGCCTTCAACCAGGCTTCTTTCACCTAACCGACTGACAAGAAATCATGCTGAGCTAAGGTTAATAGGCTCTTCCGTCTTTCCCCTCGATGTAGTTGATGAATGAAGTGTTTACCACTTTGTTACCGCCAGGAGTTGGGTAGTTTCCGGTGAAATACCAATCGCCGGTATCGTTCGGACAGGCTTCGTGCAGATTTTCGATGGTCTGGTAAATAATTTCCACCTCAGCATTGCAGCCCTCCGGCTTCAGCATCTGTGCAATCTTTGCCGATACTTCTTCCGCCTTAAACTGACGGTAGATCTCTTTCACGTAGTTCACAATTTCTTCCTTCGGAAGGTTTTCCTGTTCCTTGCACTTCCGGTAAACGTCATCAATCACATTTTGCTGACCGGTTTCTTTCAGCAACTCGATTGTTGCTGTAAAAGCGATGAACTTTTCAAGAACGGCCATATCAATTCCGTAGCAATCGGGATAGCGAATTTGCGGAGCCGATGAAACGATGATGATTTTCTTTGGATTCAAGCGGTCGAGAATCTTCAAGATACTTTTCTTCAAGGTCGTTCCGCGAACAATCGAGTCGTCGATAATAACCAGGGTATCGGTATGTTCTTTGATGATTCCGTAAGTCACATCGTAAACGTGGGCAACCAAATCGTCTCGACTGGCATCATCGGCAATGAAGGTGCGCAGTTTAACGTCTTTAATGGCGAGTTTCTCCACACGAGGCTCAACCGACAACACCGCCTCCATCACTTCAGGAGTGATGCTGCCATTTTTTTCTTTGAGCTGCTTGATTTTCCAATCAACACAGTAATGCCGAACGCCCTGAAGAAGCCCATAAAAAGCCGTTTCAGAAGTATTCGGGATGTATGAGAACACTGTATTTTCGATGTCGTAATCGATCGATTTCAGGATGGCCGGAGCAAGCAAACTTCCAAGCATTTTGCGCTCACGGTATATATCCTTGTCACTACCACGCGAGAAATAAATGCGCTCGAACGAACAAGAACGACGGGTGTGCGGCACACGAATCATTTTGTTCGAAACCGAACCGTCTTTCTTCACAATAAGCGCTTCTCCAGGTTTGATTTCGTTGACCGATTCGGCTTTTACATTCATTACCGTCTGGATTACCGGACGTTCAGAAGCGACAACCACAATTTCGTCGTCGTAATAATAAAAAGCAGGGCGGATTCCCCATGGGTCGCGCATCACAAAAGCATCGCCGTGACCAAACATACCGGCAATGGCATAACCGCCATCCCAGTCTTTGCTCGAGTTTTCGAGTACTTTCTGCACATCGAGGTTTTTCTCGATAAGCGGTGAAATTTCGCGGTTCGAATAACCCTCGTTTTTATATTGACGGAAATGCAATTGGTTTTCTTCGTCGAGGAAGTGACCCACTTTTTCCAGAATGGTTACCGTATCAGTATAAGCTTTCGGGTGCTGTCCCAAGGCAATAAGTTTGCGAAAAAGCTCGTCGGTATTGGTTAGACTTCAGCTATTGCTTGGTTT
>JAJZSZ010000062.1 GCA_021849365.1 Bacteroidota bacterium
TTTAATGTAGGATTCAACGACCAGAAGCAATCCATGCAAAAATCCCCAGATGACAAAAGTTGAAGCGGCTCCGTGCCACAACCCCGATAATGTAAACGTTATCAGGATATTAAAAATCCAGCGTTTTTTGGAGACCTGATTTCCTCCCAACGGAATATAGACATAGTCGCGAAACCAGGTTGACAAGGAAATATGCCAACGCCGCCAAAATTCCTGAAGGCTTTTCGAAAAATAGGGGAACCGGAAGTTCTGCATCAGATCGAATCCCAGCAAGCGAGCCGAGCCGATTGCAATATCGGAGTATCCCGAGAAATCACAATAAATCTGGAACCCAAACATAAAAGCTACTGCTACCAATGTTATTCCCGAGTAGTTTGCTGATGAATTGTAAACATGATCGACAAAATAGGCGAGCCGATCAGCAATAACCATCTTTTTAAACAGCCCCCAGAGAATAAACCGGAAGCCTGATTTTACGTTCTCGGTATCAAACTTTCGTTCTTTCAGAAATTGAGGGAGTAAATGCGTTGCTCGTTCAATGGGGCCGGCAACCAATTGAGGGAAAAAAGCTACAAAGGCCAAAAACGAAATGTAGTCATTCGTTGGTTTGATTTTGTTGCGGTAAACGTCAATGGTGTAGCTAAGCGATTGAAAAGTGTAAAAACTAACTCCAACCGGCAAGATTATTTTCAATGTAGCAACACTTAAATTGACGTTTAACGATTTGGAAATAGCAAGAAACGACTCAATAAAAAAGTTGTAATACTTGAAAAATCCAAGGATCCCGAGATTGAATAATAAGCAAATTGCAAGAAGCAGTTTTCTTTTAGATATTGTCGTCTGATTTTGCATTGCCCGTCCAATAGAGAAATCGGCCGTAGAGCTAATGAAAATTAAAATCAGAAAACGTGCATCCCACCAACCGTAAAAGCAGTAACTTGCCGCCAGTAGAAATAAGTTCTGAAGCTTATACCTTTTGTTTAAAATGAACCAATAAACAGTAAAAACAATGCAGAAAAACCAGAAATAGGTTAGCGTATTAAACAGCATTCTCGAGTTTGATGTTAGCGTTTTGCTAATTTACTGATTTGGTGAGATCACTAATCTTCGGCAATGAAGTAGTTATACACAATAAGTTGTTGAAAATTATCGAAAAAACTTCTAAAACTATTTGATCGTTTGAAGAAAATGTACTTATTTTGCGGTCTGTTTGAAAAATGTGAGATTCTGATTAAAAAATAAGGCAATGTCAAGAGTTTGTCAAGTAACCGGAAAAAAAGTAATGGTGGGAAATAATGTTTCTCACTCAAAACGCAGAACAAAAAGGAAATTCCTTCCTAACCTGTTCAAAAAGAAGTTCTATTATCCAGAAGAAGATCGTTGGATTTCGTTGACTGTTTCAGCAAATGGTATCCGTACAATCAACAAAATCGGATTGAACGCTGCATTGAAAAGTGCAAAGGAAAATGGTATTATAACAACTATTTAAGCTTTGAGAGATGGCAAAGAAAGGTAATAGAATTCAGGTAATCATGGAATGTACCGAACAAAAAACAAGCGGAGTTCCCGGAACTTCACGGTACATCACCACCAAAAACAGGAAAAATACTCCTGAACGTTTGGAAAAAAAGAAATACAATCCTAACTTAAAGCGAGTTACTGTACACCGCGAAATTAAATAACAAATACTATGGCAAAGAAAGTAGTTGCATCATTACAGAAAGGTGCCGGTAAAGGTTACTCCAAAGTAGTACGGATGGTAAAATCCGAAAAAACCGGTGCTTATACATTTCAGGAAGAAATTGTTCCGAATGAAAATGTAAAAGATTATTTCAAGAAATAAGACAATTTTTCTCTATAGAAAAAAGCTTTCATCCGAGATGAAGGCTTTTTTTATTGAATGTTGATTTACTAACTTGCGCACTTTAAAACTTTGTTACTATGGGTATTTTCGGGATTTTTAACAGTAAGAAAAAAGAAAGCCTCGATCAGGGGCTCGCAAAAACCAAGGAAAGCGTTTTTACGAAAATCAGTCGCGCCATTGTTGGAAAATCGAAGGTTGACGATGAGGTATTGGATAATCTCGAAGAAATTCTGATTTCGTCGGATGTTGGTGTGGAAACAACCTTGAAGATCATTGAGCGTATTGAAAAAAGAGTTTCTGCTGATAAATACCTGGGAACTTCTGAGCTAAATTCAATGCTTAAAGAAGAAATTGCCAGTTTGCTCGAAGAAAATAACAGCAACGATCTGGAAGATTTTGACCTTCCTGAGAGCAGCGAACCCTATGTTATCATGGTAGTGGGTGTAAATGGCGTTGGAAAAACTACTACTATCGGGAAGTTGGCCTATCATTTTAAAGCTGCCGGTAAAAAGGTAGTTTTGGGCGCTGCCGATACGTTCCGTGCAGCAGCAATTGATCAGCTGCAGATTTGGGCCGATCGTGTGCAGGTTCCACTGGTAAAACAATCGATGGGTGCCGACCCGGCTTCCGTCGCTTTCGATACTCTTTCGTCGGCGAAAGCACAGGGAGCTGATGTAGTGATTATTGATACTGCCGGACGTTTGCACAATAAAGTAAACCTGATGAACGAGTTGGGCAAGATTAAGTCGGTGATGAAGAAAGTTGTTCCAACGGCACCCAATGAAGTATTGCTGGTACTTGACGGATCAACAGGCCAAAATGCATTTGAGCAAGCCAAGCAGTTCACCAAAGCTACCGAAGTTTCGGCATTGGCTTTGACAAAACTCGATGGTACAGCCAAAGGCGGTGTCGTGATTGGTATTTCCGATCAGTTTAAGATACCTGTGAAATACATTGGTATTGGCGAAAAAATGGACGATTTGCAGATTTTCCGCAGAAGGGCTTTTGTCGAATCTCTTTTTAGCTAAGAGTAATTGTCCGGAGTTAGAAAACCGGGAAAGAAAAAAGATATGGCTGGCATTTGCCGGCCTTTATTTTGAGTTGTCACAAATAAAACATTAGTTAAAGTTTACTGTTTTTAGGTCAGAACTGATTTAAAATACTTGGTTTTAACTTTGTGTCTTGGTGCCTTCGTGGCAGAAAAACAAAAAAATGAAGAAGCAAAAAATAAATGTAGTAACACTGGGCTGTTCGAAAAATCTGGTGGATTCGGAAGTGTTACTAAACCAGCTTTCGATGGATGGCTTTGAAGTTATGCATGATTCGAATGATACTTCGGACATTGTGGTGATCAACACCTGCGGGTTTATCAACGATGCAAAAGAAGAGTCGGTGAATACCATCTTACAGTTTGTTGATGCAAAAAGCCGTGGCGCTATCGAGAAACTGTATGTGATGGGTTGCCTTTCAGAACGGTATAAATCCGATTTGGAAAAGGAAGTTCCTGAAGTTGACAAGTTCTTTGGTAAGTTCGATCTGAAAGCTCTGGTTGGCGAATTGAAAGCCACTTATCGTCCGGAATTTATTTACGAACGAAAGATTACAACGCCATCGCATTTTGCTTACCTGAAGATTTCAGAAGGTTGTAATCGAGTTTGTGCATTCTGCGCCATTCCGGGAATGACCGGCAAACACCAGTCACGATCGATTGAAGATTTGGTTAAAGAGGCGAAATACCTGTCGAAAAATGGGGTTAAAGAAATCTTGCTCATAGCTCAGGATTTATCGTATTACGGAATTGATTTGTATGGTAAGGGAATGCTTGCTGAGTTGATTCAAAAGATCGCCGAAGTCGACGGAATTGAATGGATTCGCCTGCACTACCTTTATCCAACCAAGTTCCCGATGGATATTCTTCCGTTATTTAAATCGGTTCCCAAACTTTGCAAATACATTGATATTCCTCTCCAGCACAGCTCAAATAACGTATTGAAACACATGCTGCGCCATGTTACCACCGAAGAAACTGAAGCTTTACTTCAGAAAATAAAAGAAGAAGTTCCAGGAATTGTTATCCGCACAACGATGTTAGTTGGCCATCCGGGAGAGACAGAAGAAGATTTTGAGCAGCTGAAAGATTTTGTGAAACGTCATCGTTTCGACCGTTTGGGAGCATTTACTTACTCGCACGAAGAAGGAACTTATGGGTTTAAGAAATACGAAGACAATATTCCGGAAGAAGTAAAGCAGGCTCGTCAGGAAGAATTGATGGAAGTTCAGCAAATCATTTCATCACAACTAAATGCTGCCAGAGTTGGCCAAACGCTAAATGTAATTATCGATCGCGAAGACGATGAATTTTACGTTGGCCGTACCGAATTTGATTCTCCGGAAGTTGATGGTGAAGTATTGATTTCAAAAGAAGTCAAGCTAAAGAAAGGTCAGTTCTATCCGGTTGAAATTACTGGTGCTGAAGAGTTTGATTTGTATGGGAAAGTAATTTAGTAAAAGGCTTGAAAGATATATGAAAGCGGCAGATATTCAATATAATAAGTTGAATTTTTGCCGCTTTTCTTATGAGATTCCCGTTAGTTTTTATTGATTTTCTTATTTGACTTCATCAGGCATGAGCACAGGTTTTCCAGTTGCTTTTTTAACTGGCATTGGCGATCTCCATTTTCGTAGTTGGTCAGAAAGCAGCGCGGATAACTCATTTACTTTTTCCTTATTTCGTGACGAAACATCGTTCTGTTCGCCAATGTCGTTTTTTAGGTTGTACAGTTCCTTTTTACCAGTTCTCATACTATAAACCAGTTTCCAACTCCCTTGTCTAATCGCACTGTAGTAGTTGATTCCCGGTCCATCCTTATCGATCCATTTGTTGGGATAATGCCAGATTAAAGCCCTTGTCGAATCGGTATATTCAGGATTTTCAAGGATTGAAACAAAACTTTTTCCATCGATAGTTTGTTCGGGTTCAACATTCTTTATTCCTGCCATTTGCAATATTGTTGGGAAAAAATCTTCGATGATAATGTACTGGCATGCCTTTGTATTTGGTTTAACAACTCCCGGCCATTTTACAATCATGGGTTCACGTATACCTCCTTCATAAACCGAACCTTTCCCGGCTTTTAAGGGGAGATTTTGCGTGTGTGCATTTCCTCCGCGCGGAGGCGCAAGGCTAAGTCCTCCGTTATCGCTCATGAAGATTATAATGGTATTTTTATCCACTCCTTTTAATTTGAAATAACTCATGAGGTCGCCCAGACTTTTATCCATTCCTTCGATCAGGGTGGCGTATTTTGCCTCGGTAGAATCGAGTCCCATATCCAGATATTTCTGAAGGAAACGTTTGTCGCCCATGATCGGTGTATGGATGGCATAATGAGCCATGTTCAGGTAAAATGGTTGTTTGTCCCTGATTGGAACCTCCAGTGCCTTGATCGCTTCGCGGGTCAATGCTTCGGTCAAGAATGTTTCTGTTCCAAAATATTCCTCCAAATCAGGAACTGCCTGTGCAGATGTTTTTTGAGGTAGATTTCCGTAATTATCACTAGCCATATAACTTTGAGGATGGCCAGCAGCATGGCCGGCAATATTTACCATGAAGCCCATGTTGTAGGGGTTTGCTCCCGGCGTTCCCATTGCACCCCAATGTGCTTTCCCCACATGAATGGTATAATAGCCGGCATCTTTTAATATTTTGGGATATGGGGTTGCATGTACGGTCTTATCTATCCCAGGCGTTGGGCTTAATCCATTGATCATCCATTGGGTTGGCTCCATTTCAGCATCCTTATATTCCGAGTTATTGTCTTTCCATGGAGAGGTCCAGTTGGTTACACAATGATGAGCTGAATTCATGCCAGTAAGTAAGCTGACTCTCGTTGGTGTGCAGACTGGAGTAGCATAGGCATCGGTAAAAATCATCCCTTCTTTTGCCAATAATTCCATATTGGGCGTATGGTATTTTTTATTCAATGGCGTCACTTCTTTCCAGAAGGGGAGTGATGTGTCCTGCCAACCCATATCATCCACCAGAAAGACAACAATGTTGGGACGTACAGATCCTTGGTCAGTTGATTTATACCCTGCTGTAAGTCCTGCTATCGATACTAAACCCGCCAGTGAGATGATTTTTTTCCTGTCCATATGTGCGTCGGAATACAGTGTTTATTGTGAAAATCCTGAAATATTATCGCAAAGAGTATTTGGGAGAAGAATGAATTCTAATTTGAAGTTTTGAGAGGTATGAGACCCAGTTTGTCTTCGGCAAACCGAAAGCTTGCTTTTTCAACATCCTGCAATTGTTTCGAGAATAACTGGCAGCCAATTACATGGGTTCCGGCCTCGGGGAAGGCAACTTTTTGTTTTTGGCTTTCAGGAGTTCCGAGCTGATCGTACATTTTTAGCATAGCATCAACACGCACTGTCGGGTCCTGGTGTTGCTCGTCTTTGTAATAATACCCTATAAAAACCGGCGTTGTAACCTGGGCAAATACTTCCTTTTTCATACTCGATTCAACCAGTTGTTGCAGAAAGACCGCTGCTTCGAGGCGATATTTGCAGTTCCAGTATTTACAATCTTCCGATGCAAGATCGGTATTGGTTACCCGGTATTTTCCCTTAAAGATACTTCGGACAATTTGCAGACCCCAGGGTTTGCTGAGTAGAAAAGCAGCTGAATTATTTATGGCAACATTTGGTGAAAGCATAATCAGTGCATCCATCATTTTGGGAAAGTCGGCAGCAAGTTTTAAGCTTAAAGTGCCACCGGTTGAAGTGCTCATAATAATAACCTTCTCGCCCAGCGATTGCGCTACAATCAAAGCTTCTTTGGCCGATTCATAAAGCCGGTCGGGAGTCATGTCGACTAGTGCATCCGTTGTTTCGAGACCATGAGAAGCAAGCAAAGGAATGTATAAATTCATGCCATAACGGCGGGCGAAATCAATATGAACCGGGTTCCCCTCGAACCAGGAAGCCGAGAACCCATGAAGATAAAGTAAACAGTATGAAGTTTTATTTTTAAGGCTGTCGTTAGCCCAGATAATCCGGCTTTCGTTATCTGGTTTAATTTTCAGACTGGCATTCTTATTTTTAACAAAAGCATCAACCTCGCTGGTCTGTAAATGAATTTGAGGAAGGGTCTTGTTTAATTCAGGAGCAGGAAATTTGGGCCCAGCAAAGTATGTGATTGCAAGAACAATTACCAGACTGAAAGTAGTTATCAGAAATTTCTTCATAGCCAATTAGTTCGATCGGAATATTGAAAAATACTTTTCTGCTAAGCTACTTAAAATTGAAGTAACTGATAATTGAGATCAGCTAATTTTTAAAGTTGTTCCTTCAACTTTAACGGTATAAGTTTTTAATGAACTTGGAGCAGGGCCTTGTATAACAGTGCCGTTTATACTATACTGTGACCCATGACACGGACAGTCAATCCGGTCGGCAGTGCTGTTGTAAGCAACCGTACAGCTCTGGTGGGTACAGATTTTCGACAATGCGATGTACGTTGTTGAACTGGTTCTGATAATAATGATGTTCCCACTGTAGGCAAATCCCCCTACTGTTTTAAGCGCGCTAAAATCATTGGAGGTCAAATCAACGGTTGTTGCGCCACCTGTATTATCTCCTCCGGAAGGTGCAGGTTCCGGGTCGCCCGATTTGCTGCATGAATTCAGAAGGGCAGGTGATAAAAAAAGCAACCCGCCACCAATAAGCGCTTTGCTGAAAAATTCTTTTCTGTCCATTTTGATGCGTTTTAAAGTTTATAAATAGAAATTATTGCAATGTGCTTTTTATCAACTGATTTCAGGTGGAAGAATCAGGTTGGACATCCAGATTCAACCTGTTTTCATAAACAAGTTGGTCAATTAATGGTTCAAATGTTCAATAGTTACAAATTCAGGTTTAAACTTTAAAAACAATGTATTTGTTATTCTGTGTACTAATTTGAATAACAGAAAACCAATCATTCAACTATGGATAAATTTTCGCAGGTAGGAAATCAGGAAATCGCCGCCATTGAAGAGTTATATTCATCTTATCTTGTTAATCCCGAATCAGTCGATCCAAGCTGGAAAAATTTTTTTGCCGGATTTGAATTTGCCCGGAAAAATTTTGCTGAAAGTAAAACTTTGGTTCATGACAAGAAGATTGATAAAGAGTTTGCAATCCTAAGCCTTATTCATGGTTACCGTCAGAGAGGGCACCTGTTTACCAAAACCAATCCGGTTCGTTCACGCCGGAAATATTCACCTACACTTGATATCGAGAATTTTGGACTCGAAAAATCTGATCTCGATACCGTATTTCAGGCCGGAAATAATATTGGCATCGGACCGGCTACGCTTAGAGCAATCATCGAACATCTTGAGGCCACCTATTGCCAGTCGATAGGGGTAGAATACGTTTATATGCGCGATCCGGTGTTGATCGAGTGGTTGAAATTCAAGATGGAGTCTACGCGTAATTCAGAAGCTTTTACTCCGGAAAAGAAGAAACATATATACTATCACCTGAAGACTGCTGTTGGTTTCGAAAATTTCATTCACAAGAAATTTGTTGGCCAGAAACGCTTTTCTCTTGAAGGTGGCGAGGCATTGATTCCTGCATTGGATGCTGTGATTGAACAAGGCTCGGAACTTGGAATCAACGAATTTGTTATCGGTATGGCTCATCGTGGGCGACTTAATGTGCTTGCCAACATTATGGAGAAGCCATACGAACACATTTTTAAAGAATTTGTTGGCAAAGAATACGAACAGGAAATATCGTTGGGAGATGTGAAGTATCACCTTGGATATGAGAATGATGTGCAAACAGATCAGGGCAAGAAGGTTCATCTTAGCCTGATGCCAAATCCTTCGCATCTCGAGACGGTAGGTGCATTAGTACAGGGAATGGCTCGTTCGCGAATTGATACCAGATACAATGGCAATTACGATAGCGTTGCTCCAATCGTCATTCATGGCGATGCCGCAATAGCAACCCAGGGCATTGTTTACGAAGTGATCCAGATGTCGCAATTACCCGGTTATAAAACCGGAGGAACAATTCATCTGGTCATCAATAATCAGGTTGGTTTTACCACCAACTACCTTGAAGCCCGTTCGAGTACCTATTGTACCGATGTGGCTAAAGTAACCCGTTCTCCCGTTTTCCATGTGAATGGCGATGATGTTGAAGCTATCATTTTCACCGTGAAGCTTGCTATGGAATTCCGCCAAAAATTTCATTCTGATGTGTTTATCGATATTCTGTGTTACCGCAAATATGGACACAATGAAGGTGATGAACCCCGGTTTACGCAGCCTTTGTTGTATAAAGCCATTGAAAAACATCCGAATCCGCGTGATATTTATGCCGATAAATTGGCTCAGCAAGGCGTATTGACGCTTGAAGAATCAACAAAGCTGAATCAGGAATTTGATCAGCAACTTGAACTGAAGTTTAAAGAATCGGAGAAAATCGAAAAGGTTAAGGTAAGGCAATTCCTGAACAGCGAATACCGGTCGTATGATAATCCAGCTAAGAAAGATTTACTTAAGTCGGTTAAAACAGGTGTTGCAAGAAGCGAGTTGATACGTATTGCCGAGAGAATAAATGCACTTCCTTCGGATAAAAAGTTTTTCAAAAAAATTGATCGCATTGTGGAAGACCGTCGAATGATGATACTTGATAACCGCATGGATTGGGCGATGGCCGAATTGCTTGCCTACGGAACCTTGCTTGAAGAAGGTTTTCCGGTTCGCCTTAGCGGGCAGGATTCTGAACGTGGAACATTTGCACACCGCCATGCCTCGTTTGTGGTTGAAGAAACCGACGAAAAATACTATCCGTTAAAGAATATTAGCAAAAAACAAGCTGATTTCAATGTATTTAACTCGTTGCTGTCGGAATATGGCGTATTGGGCTTTGAGTATGGTTATGCCTTGACTAATCCGAAAGGTTTGACCATATGGGAGGCTCAATTTGGCGACTTTGCCAATGTTGCACAGGTTATCTTCGACCAGTATATTTCTTCGGCTTTCGAGAAATGGGCGATGATGAATAGCCTGGTGCTGTATCTTCCGCACGGATACGAAGGACAAGGACCTGAGCACTCGAGTGGACGAATTGAACGGTTCTTAAATCTTACAGCCGATAATAACATTCAGGTGGTGGTGCCGACAACTCCTGCCAACATGTTCCACCTGCTTCGCCGCCATATGCATTGGAAAGTACGTCTGCCGTTGGTTATTTTTACACCTAAAAGTTTGTTGCGTCATCCAATGGTTACTTCGTCGATCGATGAATTAGCTGATGGATATTTCCAGGAGATAATTGAGGATAAAGTCCGCCATCCTGAGACAATTCAGAAGCTGGTATTTACCTACGGAAAATTGTACTATGATTTGCATAAACGACAGGCTGAAGAGGGAATTAAGAACATGGCAATTGTTCGGGTTGAGCAATTATACCCGTTACCAGAGGAACAGATAAAATCAATTATTGCCAAATATCCAAAGCTCAATAAAGTTTTCTGGGTTCAGGATGAGCCAGCCAATATGGGAGCGTGGTCGCACATTCAGCGCTTTTTGCCTGAAGTTCCGTTCACGCTGGTTTCGAGGGCTGCAAGTGCAAGTCCTGCCGGAGGTTTAATGCACCAGCACAATACCCGGTTAAAGAGAATTCTCGACACCGTTTTTGAAGAAAAAGTTTTAGCTTAACCAAAAAATAAAAACCAAATCATGTTAATCGAAATCAAAGTACCAACGCCCGGCGAATCAATTACCGAGGTCGAAATCGGGAAGTGGCTGGTTATCGACGGCGATTTTGTGGAAAAAGGCCAGGAAATTGCTGAAATTGAATCGGACAAGGCTACTCTGACCCTGACTGCTGCTGAAAATGGGGTGGTAAAAATTATAGTTCAGGAAGGCGACCGTGTGGCCGTTGGTACAGTTGCATGCACAATTGATACAAGTGTTGTCGCTGAAAATAAGCCGGCGAAAGAAACGATTGCTTCCAATTTATTTGCCGAGCCAAAAGAAGTTGTTGCGGCTTCGGAGTCCAAAAGTGAGGATAAAATTACAACTCGCACGGAGGAGTCAAAGGTTAAAGTCACTTTGGTGGCGCAAAAAATGATGGAGGAAAATAACCTTTCGATAGAAGATGTTTTGAAGGGATTACGCCGAATTTCAAAGGGTGATGTTGAGGCTGTTCTCGCACTGCCCAAAGAGGAAACTCCGAGTGTAAAAATATCCACAGAAAAAAAGGCTTTTTCAAGAGAAGAAAAGCATGAAAAAATGAGCTCGCTGCGGCGCAAACTCAGCGAACGTTTGGTTGCTGTAAAGAACGAAACAGCCATGCTCACCACTTTTAACGAAATAGACATGAGCCGGGTGATGGACATGCGCACGAAGCTTCAGAATAAGTTTGTTGAAAAATACGGGCTGAAACTGGGTTTTATGTCGATTTTTAGCAAGGCAGTTGCCGAAACGATGCAGTTTCATTCCTCAATAAATTCGCAGATCAATGGCGAGGAAATAATCACTCCTGAATTTGTTGATATTGGCATTGCCGTGCAAACTCCCAAAGGGCTGATGGTTCCTATCATCCGGAATACTGAAAGCAAAACCATTGCTGAAATAGAAATTGAATTAAAGGAATTGGCTGAAAAGGCCCGGAATAAAAAGATATCGGTAGAAGAGTTAACCGGCGGAACATTTACTATTACAAATGGTGGAACATTTGGTTCGCTGATGTCCACTCCAATCATCAATCCGCCACAATCGGCTATTTTGGGGATGCACAACATCGTTGATCGTCCGGTTGCTGTAAATGGACAGGTCGTTATTCGGCCAATGATGTATGTGGCATTGTCGTACGATCACCGCATCATCGATGGAAAAGATTCGGTTGGCTTCCTGGTCAAAGTAAAAGAGCTGATCGAAAATCCGGAGCGATTGCTTACCAGTGGCCGAAATCCGGAGGAAGTTTTGCTCGGATTATAATTATTTTGAATTAAAATAGTAGAGCTCTTTTCGTTGTCGGGAAGAGCTTTTTTATTTCTTGCGTTTATGTTCTGCCCGAATCTTTGTACATTTACAAAACAGCCTAAAAAAGCAGCTATGAAATCCATGTTCAGCCTTGTCTTAGTCATTGCATTATTCGCATCATGCACTTCAACCAGTGTTCCTGAAACCAAACATCATTCGGATTACCATTTTACTTCGGTCGACCGTGCTGCGCTGGAGCAGCAGGAGATGGTTTATGTGCCCATTTACAGCGATATTTATTATGTCGATTCAAAACATACTTTTTCACTCACTGCGACTTTAAGTATTCGGAATACTTCGTTTAAGGATAGCATTTACGTGTTTTCTATCGATTATTACAATTCGACAGGACAGAAGGTCCGTCGGTATAACGAATCCACATTGTTGTTAAAACCTATGGAATCGATTGAATTTGTGGTTGAAAACAAAGATGATACAGGTGGAGTAGGAGCTAATTTTGTGGTTGAGTGGGGCGCCAGGCAAGGTGCTCAAAAACCTTTTCTTCAGGGAATTATGATTGGAACTACCGGCCAGCAGGGTATTTCGTTTACAACCGAAGGAATTGTTGTTGAGAAATAAAAATAAAAAGCCATCCGCATGTGAGGACGGATGGCTATCTGTTTGTTTGAAAATGTTTGAATTCTGAGTTTATAAACGATTAATAAACTTATTCAGAAACTACTTCGAAGCCAAGTTCTACCACAACTTCTTTGTGCAGTTTTATTTTGGCAGTGTAATTTCCTACTTCTTTAATACTGTCTTCTGGAATTGTGATCTGTTTGCGATCGATTTCAAATCCTTTAGCATTGATAGCCTCAGCCAGCATGATGGTGTTAACCGAACCGAAGATTTTTCCGGTTGAGCTGGTTTTTGCGCCAATAACCAATTGAACAGTTTTGATTTTCTCGGCAACACCCAAAGCCAATTCTTTGAGTTTTGCTTCTTTATGAGCTCTTTGTTTGATGTTCTCAGCCAATACTTTCTTAGCTGATTCAGTGGCAATAACAGCCATCTTCTGAGGAATCAAGAAGTTACGACCGAAACCGTTTTTTACGGTTACTACATCGTCTTTCGATCCTAAACGTGCAACATCTTGCAATAATATAACTTCCATTTCTATTCAGCTTTAAAAATTATTTCATCATATCAGTAACATATGGAAGTAACGCGATATGACGGGCTCTTTTAACAGCTTTAGCCACTTTGCGTTGATACTTCAAAGAGGTTCCGGTAATACGGCGAGGTAAAATTTTACCTTGTTCGTTCAGGAATTTTTTCAAAAATTCCGGGTCTTTGTAGTCAACAAATTTGATTTTGTTCTTTTTAAAGCGGCAATACTTTTTCTTTTTGATTTCAACCGTCGGCGGGGTCAAATATCTGATTTCTCCTTGATTTGCTGACATACCTTAGTTCTCCTTTTCAGTTTTAGCTTTTGATTTGTTTCTTCTTCTTTCGCTGTATGCAACGGCGTATTTATCTTTCGCAAAAGTTAAGAAGCGAATGATACGTTCGTCGCGTCTGAATTGAGTTTCCAACGTTTTTGCAAACGAAGGGTCGGCGGCAAATTCGAAGAGTTGATAGAACCCTGTCGATTTTTTCTGGATAGGATACGCTAATTTGCGTAAACCCCAGTCTTCTTCATTGACAATCTCTCCACCGTGTTCGGTGATGATGTCTCTGAATTTTTTTACCGTTTCCTTTACCTGAGCCTCAGATAAAACGGGAGTAATGATGAAAACGGTTTCATACTGGTTTTTCATAAAACATCTGAATTAATTAAACATGTATACTTTATTCCTAAAAATAGGAGGTGCAAAAGTAGAAATATTTCGCCATTATTCAAATATATCTTTCTGAATTCTTGCTGCAGATTAAAAAAGTTTTCAGGTAGAACACTTCTGATAAATGATAACACTGGTATAATTGCAATAAATTAGATTCTTGTCCACTCAATAATTTCGTACTAAAGCTTTTAGCGGCTTTTAATGTGATAAATATGCTGGAATGTCAATATTTCTTGGAGTTTCACTCAAAATGTAAAAGAAATCTTTTGATAAGTGAAATAGGTTTTTTGATAGTTGAAATGTAGTTTATGTACATTGACGGCCCTCTGAATTATTTTATCTCGGTATTTGTCTGTAAATTTAGTTGCTGGAGATATTAAGTAAAATGTACTTGGTAATTCCGGCTTCCCTAACCGGAATATTTCTAAAAAAAACCATATGAAATCATTTTACTTGTCTTATTACAAGGGTAACACTCAGATTATCCATATTCCTAAATGCTTGTTTTATTCTCCTAATGAAGTAGTCAATATTTTAAGGCAGTCTTCATTAATTACCTATCAGGGTTTTTAAAACAATGTTTCCTATGAAAAACTAAATGCTATGAAAATATCTACTTTAAAAAACATTCAATCAATATTTTTTGAGATTGGAAGACGCAAGCAAATAGCCAAAACCTCAATTCTTTTAGTTGGAATGATGATTTTGGTGATGAGTTCATTTGGACAACAACAGACCATTCATGTAACTCCACCAGTTGGCGGTATTGAAATAGATGGAGATCTGGAGGGTGGAACAATTTCATCGGATCCCGGCGGAGACTGGGTTAAAGGCACCGGTACGAGCACGAATACCTTTATTTTTAATGATAACGGGACTCTTGCTTCATGGTTAAATCCTAAAAAATCGTTTAGAATTCCTGATCCATACGGTGGACCTGGATCCGGGGATAAATCGTTTGCAAACGGCAGTAAGTTTTTAGATAATCCAGGAACATGGACGTGGAATAACTCTGGAACGAATGATAAAACAGATGTGAACAATGTAATGTTTCATTTGGGAACAAAGAAAAATGGAGCCATAACTGAACAATGGTTGTTTGTTGCAGGTGACAAAAAATCTACAAATGGATCTATGGCAATGGATTTTGAATTTCTTCAAAAGGAACTTATTGCTGTTGGCAGCGGAAGCACTGGGAGTTTCACTACGAGTGGTACTGATGGTGGAAGAACAAAAAATGATGTAGTTATCACCGTTGAGTTTCAAAATGGAGGATCAAATGCCGTTTTCCATTTCTATTTATGGGAGTGGAATGGTACAAAATGGACTTACACGGAAAAATTTCCAAACTCATCAATATATGTGGGAAGGCAAAGTTCCTCGACAATTTCAGTTCCTTTTGGTGCATTTGGAAGTACGGAATATACCGGAAACCAATTTGTGGAGGCTGCAGTGAATATGACAAGACTTTTTGCGGAACTTACGCCTTGTGAAGGATTCAAAGTTAAAACGGTAATGATCAAAACCAGGTTGTCAGCCACAACAGATCAATTAGGCGATTTTGTAGAACCAAATCTAGATGTTGATTTAGATTTAGGAACTTCGATTAGTTATCTAACTGCACCATTTTGTAATGATGAAATTGGACAAGTTGAGTTAGCAGGTTTAACAACCACAGGAACATATAACGCAACTGGAGGTCTTTATGTTCATCCGACTGAAGGATGGATCGATGCATCAACAGTAAATCCAGCCATCGGTGGTAGTACATATACCATAACTTATGCCTATTTACCAACTGGATCTACTTGTACTATCACTCAATACGCCAAAACTCAAGTGACGATTTATCCCAAGCCAATCGGTACAGCATCGTCCAAATCAATTTGTAGTGGTGATGATACCAATATTATCCCTACTGTTAGTGAATCTAGTAAGTTTATTTGGACCATGGGTGCTAATACAAACGGAGTTACTAACGCTACTTCAAATTCAACACCAACGACGACAATAAATCAGACATTAACTGCTACTAATCCTTCAATTGCCGGATTAGTAGAATATATTGTCACTCCAATTTCCGATGCTAACGGTTGTTATGGTATTCCATTTACTATTACTGTAACCGTTAATATAAAACCTATTGTGAGTAATATGGTTGCTATACCAACCTGTAGTGGCAGCCAATTTTCTGTAATTCCACAAAATGTTACAAATGGAACAGTTCCTGTAGGAACAACATATAGTTGGTCAGCACCGACGGTAACAGGAAGTATGTCCGGGGGTGCTTCAGGGAGTGGAGCCACAATAACTGGAACATTATTTAATTTAACTACTAGTGTTCAAACTGCAACCTATACGGTTACTCCCATGTCGGGTGGATGTAGCGGGAGTAATTTTATAGTTACGGTACCAGTTTACCCAACCTCAACGGTCAATCCGATAAGTGATGCAGTTTATTGTAATGGGGCTTCAGGTTCTGCTATAAGTTTCAGTAGTCCTGTATCAGGTACGACCTATAGTTGGTCATCGACGGAAGATGTAGGATTTGGAACAAGCGGTAATACCAGTATTCCGAGTTTTACGGCTACAAACGGAGGAACGACAGCAGTTGTAGCCACGGTCACCATAACCCCGAGTGCAAATGGATGTACTGGGCCAGCGCGGAGCTTCAAGGTTACAGTGAATCCGAATGTAGTATTTGGGACGTTGACCAGTTCCGATGAGACGATATGTTACAACGGCGACCCAGCGAATATCACTTTTTCGACCGCACCGACTGGAGGCGCAGGAACGTTTAGTTACCAGTGGTATTATCAGGATGGTTTGGCTTCGAGTTGTCCGTCAGGTAGCAGTACTACTGGTTGGACACAAATAGTTGGAGCCACCGGTAGCAGTTATGATCCGCCGACAGGGTTGTTGGGATCTCGTACTTATGCGGTATTTGTAGATGCGACTGGTACCCCAGATTGTGGTGTAGGCACATGGGCCAGCGGATGTCGCAAGGTTACAGTGAATCCGAATGTAGTATTTGGGACGTTGACCAGTTCCGATGAGACGATATGTTACAACGGCGACCCAGCGAATATCACTTTTTCGACCGCACCGACTGGAGGCGCAGGAACGTTT
>JAJZSZ010000478.1 GCA_021849365.1 Bacteroidota bacterium
GATCTATTTTAAGAAAGCAGGTTTCTCAGGAAGAAGTCGATATGTATCTCGATCGTTACGAATCGGAAGATACACCGCGCACATTGTCGTATCAGATTGATTTATTGAAGCAAGTTGGCTTTCAGGAGACTTTTGTTTTGCACAAACATTTTAATTTTGCTGCCTTTGGCGCCAGAAAGTAAAATAGCCACAAAGGCACAAGGACACAAAGAATAATTTTAGTGAAACTTGGAGTCTTCGAGTCTTAGTGGCATAAACAAGAAATAAATAAAACCAAAAATATGAAGTTAAAATTAGCTGTTCTCCCCGGCGACGGGATTGGTCCTGAGATTGTTGATCAGGCAATGAAAGTAGTAAAGGCTGTTGCCGCCAGGTTCAACCACGAACTCGAATATGAATATGCGCTGACTGGAGCCTGCGCCATAGACGAATTGGGCGCACCATATCCCGATTCAACCCACGAATTGTGTATGAAATCGGATGCCGTATTGTTTGGCGCCATTGGCGACCCGAAATACGACAACAATCCGAAAGCCCCTGTTCGCCCGGAGCAAGGCTTGCTGTTGATGCGCAAAAAGCTGGGTTTGTATGCCAACATTCGTCCGGTGGTTACTTTCCCGTCGTTGCTGCATAAATCGCCGCTTCGTCGCGAGTTGATTGAAGGTGCCGATTTTGTAGCCATCCGCGAACTCACCGGTGGTATTTATTTTGGCGAAAAAGGCCGCAAAGACGAAGGCAATACCGCTTTCGACATGTGTGTTTATACCCGTCCGGAGGTGGAACGTATCCTGAAACTGGGTTACGAATATGCCATGAAACGCAACAAAAAGCTGACTGTGGTTGATAAAGCCAACGTGTTGGAAAGCTCCCGCTTGTGGAGAGAAATTGCTCAGGAAATGGCTCCTTCTTACCCTGAAGTGACAACAGAATACATGTTTGTTGACAATGCTGCCATGCAAATTATCCAATGGCCGAAAAACTTCGACGTGATGGTTACTGAAAATATGTTCGGCGATATTTTGACCGACGAAGCTTCGGTTATTACCGGATCGCTTGGTTTGTCGCCCTCAGCTTCGATTGGAATTCACACTTCTGTGTTCGAACCTATTCACGGTTCGTATCCGCAGGCTGCCGGTAAAAACATTGCCAACCCGGTTGCCACCATTTTGTCGGCTGCCATGATGTTCGAATATGCTTTCAACCTGATGGAAGAAGGCGCGATCATCCGCAAAGCTGTTGACGCTTCGTTGGATGCCAAAGTGGTGACCGTGGATATTTCCAGCGAAAAACCCTACTCAACTTCCGAAGTAGGCGACTGGATTGCCGAATGGGTTAGCAAAAACTAAGAAATTTTGAAATGATACCGAAAGGCTCTTTGCGAAAGCAGGGAGCCTTTTTTGTTAGTAAATCGTAAATAATTATTGTTAATTTAGTATATTTGGAGGTATAATGAATCTACTTTTTAGAGTTCTTTAGTTTTTCTCCTATGAAATATTTTTTCACCCTTTGCTTCTTTTTTATAAGCTATGTGCAGCTTTGTGCTCAAAATGATATGCTTATCGTTTCGCGTGATACTATGTCATGCCAGATTAAAGTTGATCTGAGAAAAGGCGATTATCAGGTTTTCTATAAAGATAATAATAGTGGTAAATGGAATGATATTTATGCAGAAAATGCGGACGCAGTACATAAAGCCAATTCCTTTTA
Organism: Bacteroidota bacterium; assembly: GCA_021849365.1. Taxonomy (GTDB): domain Bacteria; phylum Bacteroidota; class Bacteroidia; order Bacteroidales; family Prolixibacteraceae; genus Aquipluma. Next base: position 1,708 of record JAJZSZ010000478.1, read on the forward strand.
TTTAAGTCTGAAACTCCCTGATACGGAGAAAAAAGTATGGGTCAGATGTTTTTTTGACGGTGTTTTTCAGTTGGTGCAATACCATTCACGATTTTATGTGATTGGTCCGGATGGAATTATTAAACTTAAGTCGAATGATGACATTGAAAAAGAAGGGAAAAGACAAATCCGGAATCTTTTCATTGGACAAATGATCGCTTACTTCAATAATAAAGTCGAATTTGACTTTAAAAAACTAAGCTATAATCCCAAATTATTTGTATTGCCAATGATTAAGTATCACGAAGAGAATCACTTGTCGTATCGCGACTACAATAATTATTCAAAACCTCGCTTTGTTTTTAATGTTACGGCCGGAGCAGAACTTGAGAATGCTGAATTATTTGCAAAAAGGGAGGATCAATGGGGAGGATTAATAGTTCCGGTGATGTTTGGTGGCCATTCTTCATTTCTCAACGCAAATATTAACGTCAGTTTTCCGAAATTTTCAAAGCTGTTCTATTTTTCCGGAGGTATTGAGCTTTCAAATGATAAGGTAAGCGGAGTGCGAAAGTTGACGGAAGGAGACATTAATTATTATTATGAATTCGATCACAACGGAATAAACGTTTCCTTTCCAGTCAGGGCTGGATATACAATTCTTAAAGAACCTAAATGGAATGTGACCTTATATACAGGGCTTCAACCTGCATTAAATGTATATTCCAAAGCTACTCTTAGGGTGGAAACCGAAATTAATAACACCGTGAATACCCAATTCATTGATTTGCAAAGGCTGGATATGGCTCAGTTATTTCATCAGGTTGGCCTTACTTTTGACTATTCAATTTTTGGCAAAATATTTTCGATCGGAGGCGGTTATAACTATTCGTTATCGCCAAAGAATAAGGTGGTCAATACACTTCGAAAAGATAATTCAGTTTTGTTTTCCATAGGATATAATTTCTAATCAGCAGCTATGAAAACCAATATAATTTTCTGCATTTGGGCTTTCCTTATGATAGTTTTGAATGCATGTACCAAGGATGATTCGAAAGGGTTCCCATCAGTAACAACTGATTCGAATGTGGCTGTTTCACAGAATGGTGCCATAATTAATGCCGGAATTTCTCAAGACAATGTTTTTGAAATCATAGATCATGGTGTTGTGTATTGTTTTGTTGATAAGGCAAGTATTGAAGCGAATTTTGATAAAATCTCATTGGGACCATTAACCAACGGAAGTTCATTTTCAGTTACCATTGACCGGAATTTAGTTGCAAATAAAAATTACGTGGCGAAGGCTTATGTGCAAACAAAAAATCGGATGGTTTATGGGAATGAAGTTAGTTTTACCAGTAAGGGATCCAAGTCACCGGTTATTAAAAGTTTTTTGCCGGCAGTGGCTTATGTAAATGATACGAT
>JAJZSZ010000479.1 GCA_021849365.1 Bacteroidota bacterium
ATACGATTTGACCGGTTGCAGCGCCTGGAGAAGCTGGCAAACCTTTAGCCAGCACGCGGGCAGCTTTAATGGCGTTTTTATCAAATACCGGGTGAAGCAATTCGTCGAGTTTGTTTGGCTCAACGCGCAACAAAGCGGTCTTTTCGTCGATAAGGCCTTCTTTCAGCATATCCATGGCAATTTTTACCATCGCAGCGCCGGTACGTTTTCCGCTGCGGGTTTGCAGCATCCACATTTTACCTTCCTGAATGGTGAACTCCATGTCCTGCATGTCTTTATAATGCTTTTCCAGGTTCTTTTGGATGTTGAACAAAGCCTGATACATTTCAGGCATAGATTCTTCCAGTGATGGATACTTTGCGGCACGGTCGGCTTCAGAAATACCAGCCAGTTTGGCCCAACGTTGCGAACCTTCGAGCGTAATTTGCTGAGGGGTACGAATACCAGCTACCACATCTTCACCCTGAGCGTTGATCAGGTACTCACCGTTGAAAAGGTTTTCACCGGTTCCGGCGTCGCGGCTAAAGCAAACTCCTGTTCCTGAAGTCAAGCCCATGTTACCGAATACCATAGCCTGAACGTTAACAGCAGTTCCCCATTCTTCAGGAATCTGGTTCAACTGGCGGTAATAAATAGCGCGGTCGTTCATCCAGCTGTTGAATACTGCACATACAGCTCCCCAAAGTTGTTCCCATGAGCTTTCAGGAAAATCGTGGCCTGTTTTGGCCTTAACAGCGGCTTTAAATTTAACAACCAGCTCTTTCAAAGCTTCAACTGAAAGTTCATTGTCGTTAACAACCCCTTTTTCATGTTTAACTTCTTCCAAAATTTCTTCGAATGGATCGATGTCGGTTTTCGAAGTTGGTTTCATGTCGAGCACAACATCGCCATACATCTGCACGAAGCGGCGGTAGCTGTCCCATACAAAGCGTGGATTTCCGGTTTTCTTGGCCATACCTTCCACAACAGTATCATTTAAACCGAGGTTCAGAATGGTGTCCATCATACCAGGCATAGAAGCACGGGCGCCTGAACGAACGGAAACCAGCAGTGGGTTTGTGGCATCGCCGAATTTTCCGCCGGTTTGAGCTTCAACCTGCGCAATTGCTGCTTCTACTTCAGGTTTCAGAAGTTCAACCACATGTTCACGTCCCATTTTGTTATAAATGGTACAAACATCAGTAGTAATGGTAAATCCGGGAGGAACCGGAACCCCGATCAGGTTCATTTCAGCAAGGTTGGCACCTTTACCACCGAGCAGGTTTTTCATATCAGCTTTTCCTTCAGCTGCACCATTTCCGAACGTATAAACGTACTTTGTCATAGAGTGTTAATTTATAAATTATTGATGTGTAGTCAGTTGTTTGTTGAAGAATGTGTGGAAGACACTCATGTACTGTATTTTAAACTAGTTGTATTTTCTTATCATTTTGTTCGAATTCAAAAAACAAACGAACAAACGCCGGTTTTGTTTTTGAGTTTTAAGTGATGCAAATATATATATTCGTTTATCAAGCTAAAAGGACTTTCTTAACTTTAATTTAATGTTTAGTCATTTTATCAGTTAAATTTCTAGAGCTTGAAAACTCTCTTTTAAGAACGTTGTCCGAAGAAAAAATAGTCGAATAATTCATGATTTGGAGGACACACTATTGGGGTAATGTTTTGCAGTGTCTTAACAATACTTAACGATCATTTAGACCTGTTAACTGAATGTTGAATTACATTTGCTATGTATTTAGTAATAGACACACTTTTAGGTTTTTTCATAGAAATAGGTTTGGTTAGGTTGAAAAGGATGGTTGGAGCCATCCTTTTTTCTTTATTGGTGGTAAGTATTAGAATCGGGATAAAAGATTTAACAGGCTTTAACCTTCTTTTGCAGTAGTTAACAGGAGTATGGTGTACATTTGTATCGTAAGTAATGCACAAGGTTTTTTTCATAGAAATAGGTTTAGTTAGGTTAGAAGAGGAAGACAGAGGTCTTCCTTTTTCTTTTGTAGATATTACTTACAAGCAAAAGCGAGCTATGCAGATGAGGTATTAATATTCTTTAACTTTGGTTTAGAGCCCTTAACACAATCGGGCTTTATATTTGTGTCATAGCAATAACGATGGACGTTAGTTTTTTTTCATAGGAATAGATGAGGTTTTGTGAGAAAAGGATGAAGTGATTCATCCTTTTTTTATGCCTTGTTGCTATCCGGCTGTTGCTCTCTTTCTTTGATTTTGTGGCTGATTATAAAAAGCACTCCAGTCAGAGCAAACGGAATCGCTATAATCAGAGCAATCTGGAGACTTTGTGAAAATGAAAAATGATTCCTGTTGTAGTTCAGAAGAAAAACCGCGATACTAAATGCTATTGACAGAATAGTGAATATAAAACCACCGACAAATTCCCATTTCCAGGCAACAGCCAATGCAGCAATCAGGATGAAACTGGGAATTAAGTGAATCAGGAAGCCGCCTATTTGTTGCCAGATGGTTAAATCCGGGGCAAAGGCATCGAGGGCAAACATGCTGACAAATAATATTGCCAGAATACAAATGATTCGGGGTGCCCAATGAATTACTTGAATTGACTTTACCATTTTAGTTGAGTTTGGAGTTCGACTTTTTTTAATACTTAAAACTTTTACTCCGCTTGTTGATAAGAGTTTCGTTCTGAAATCATATTGATTGTTTTGTTTCAATTCTCTTTGAATTTTTATGTCAAAAATTCCTGATCTTCTGCTGATATCCTGAAATTTTTTCCGTATAAATGCTTGTTCACAGCCAATTTGTCCAGATTGGTGGTGTTTGAACTGCTGGCAGGCTGTTTGATCAGTTGTTTCCCGAAATTAATTCAGAAACAATAAAAACAGAATATACACATGAACTTTAACAATTTCACAATCAAATCGCAGGAAGTCATTCAACATGCGTTTGAAGTGGCTCAGGGCAAGCAACAGCAGGCTATTGAAACAGGTCACATCCTGAAAGGTCTTTTTCATGAAGCAGAGAATGTTATTGGCTTTTTATTGAAAAAAGTAGGAGCCAATCCGGTGGTTATCCATCAGGCACTCGACCGCATAGTGGATTCGTATCCTAAAGTTTCGGGC
>JAJZSZ010000480.1 GCA_021849365.1 Bacteroidota bacterium
TTCCGATCGCCCCCTGCTTCGTGAGTCGTCAGCGAAATGTTCACTTTGTTGTACGAATTGCTCCAGTCCGGATGATGGTTCATTTTCTCGGCAGCCAGCGCAATGGCCGTCATAAACGAAAAAGCGTCCACAAAATTCCTGAACCTGAACTCCCGGTTCAGGGTATTTTCCTTAAGCGTCCAATCTGTTAATTGATGCGTCAGAAATTCCGCAACTTCAGGTTTTGATAACGGTTCCATAAGTTTATATTATTTGCATAAAACATTAATAATCAGAAAACAATCAGCAAAATAAGATTGTTCATAGGTTGAAACACTCAACCTTGACGACGATGAAATTCAGGACTGAAAAAGATACGATGGGCGAAGTTCGGGTGCCGGCCGACAAGTATTGGGGCGCACAAACCCAGCGGTCACTGCTGAATTTTCCGATTGGCCCGCCAGCCTCCATGCCGCTTGAAATTATTCATGCATTTGGGGTGCTGAAAAAGGCTGCAGCCATCACCAACCACAAATTTGGGCTTCTGCCTGATGAGAAACTAAAGGTCATTTCGCAGGCGTGCGACGAAATTTCGGAAGGGAAGCTCGACGACCAGTTCCCGCTGGTTATCTGGCAAACCGGTTCGGGAACGCATACCAACATGAACTGCAACGAGGTGATTGCCAATCGCGCCCACGTGTTGCTGGGCAACAATCTGAGCGAAGGCGCCCGGCTGATCCATCCGAACGACGATGTAAACATGTCGCAATCGTCGAACGACACATTCCCGACCGCCATGCACATTGCAGCCTATCAGAAAATTGCCGGATATACCATTCCTTCCATCGAATTACTGACCGCGGCTCTCGATCAAAAAGCCAAAAGTATGGCCGGAATCATTAAAATTGGTCGTACCCATTTAATGGATGCCACTCCGGTTTCGCTTGAACAGGAATTTTCAGGCTATGTATCGCAACTGCAACACGGGATCAAAGCACTAAAAAATACTTTACCACACCTTTCGGAGCTGGCCCTTGGCGGGAGCGCCGTGGGAACCGGGCTCAACACTCCTGAAGGTTATGCCGCCGAAGTGGCTGCAACTATTGCTCAGTTAACCGGACTACCCTTTATTACTGCAGAAAACAAATTTGAGGCGCTGGCTGCCAACGATGCCCTTGTGGAAACGCACGGGGCCATCAAACAAATCGCCGTGAGCCTCATGAAAATTGCCAACGACATCCGGATGCTGGCTTCCGGGCCACGTTCAGGAATTGGTGAAATCATCCTTCCAGCCAACGAACCGGGATCATCCATCATGCCAGGTAAAGTCAACCCCACACAAGCTGAAGCACTGACAATGGTTTGCGCCCAGGTTATGGGAAACGATACTACGATCACTGTGGCCGGAGCAAGCGGGCATTTCGAACTAAATGTTTTCAAGCCTGTCATGATCAGCGCCCTGTTGCAGTCGGCTACACTGATTGCCGATGCATGCCGGTCGTTCAGCGAGCATTGTGTTTCAGGAATACAGCCCAACGTTGCCCGGATTGACGAGCACCTCCAAAATTCGCTGATGCTGGTTACCGCTTTAAATCCGCACATCGGCTATGAAGCTGCCGCCCGAATTGCAAAAAAAGCCTACGACGATCATTCAACCCTGAAAAAAGCGGCACTGGAACTGGGTCTTCTTACCGAACAGCAGTTTGACGAGTGGGTAAACCCAAGGAATATGATCGGTCCTAAACTCTGATTCTCCATCAGAAACAATTTTAAACGAAAAAAGCACCCCGATTTACGAAGTGCTTTCTTTTTGAGCGAGAAACGAGACTCGAACTCGCGACCCTAACCTTGGCAAGGTTATGCTCTACCAACTGAGCTATTCTCGCATTTTGATATACCAGAATTTTTAAAAGTACCCGGAGCGGGACTTGAACCCGCACAGCCTAATGGCCACAGGATTTTAAGTCCTGCGTGTCTACCGATTCCACCATCCGGGCCTCCTTAAAAGAGCGAGAAACGAGACTCGAACTCGCGACCCTAACCTTGGCAAGGTTATGCTCTACCAACTGAGCTATTCTCGCAATTATTGGTTCTGGATTTGCATCCCGAACGCATCTGATGCCATTTTCAATATGTCCCGCAATCTGGTGGAAATTGCAGTATTTTCTGGTTTGAACGTACTGTTTAGTGCTTTTGAAAACAGCGATGCAAATATATACGTATTTTTTCTTTCTCCAAATGCTCTGAAAAAACTTTACCCGATTTTTTGCACCTTTATTTTTTGAACGGCTTGTCTAGACCGGTAATCTTCTTGATTTCATTCAGCTTATTCAGCGCTTCAAGTGGCGTAAGCTGATTGATGTCCAGATTTTTAATCTCATCCCTGATTTGTTTCAGCACCGGATCATCCAACTGAAAAATACTCATTTGGAAACCTTCCCTTTTTTCGGCCATTCCTTCCAAAGGCTTCGAAAGTCCCTCCTTTCGGTGGGTATCTTCCAGCTGAACCAGGATTTCGTCGGCACGCCGAACTACCGATGGCGGCATTCCGGCCATCCGGGCCACATGAATCCCAAAGCTGTGATTACTTCCGCCGGGAACAAGTTTGCGCAGGAAAATCACTTTGTTGCCAACTTCTTTCACGGTCACATTAAAGTTTTTCACCCTTCCGAACGACTTCTCCATTTCATTCAACTCGTGATAATGGGTGGCAAACATAGTTTTTGCCTTCGCCTTCGGATGTTCGTGAATATATTCCACGATCGACCAGGCAATAGAAATACCATCGTAAGTAGAAGTTCCGCGACCAAGTTCATCCAATAATATCAGGCTTCGGTCCGAAATGTTATTCAGGATACTGGCAGCTTCGTTCATTTCAACCATAAAAGTTGATTCGCCCAGCGAAATATTGTCGGATGCCCCAACCCGGGTAAATATTTTATCGACATAACCAATTTGTGCCGCTTCGGCCGGAACAAAACTTCCGATTTGCGACATCAGCACAATCAAAGCCGTTTGGCGAAGCAGCGCCGATTTACCTGCCATATTCGGACCGGTAATAATAATCACCTGCTGGTCGTCCTGGTTCAAAGTTACATCGTTCGAAATATATGATTCAC
>JAJZSZ010000481.1 GCA_021849365.1 Bacteroidota bacterium
TCTTCGGGTAATGAATATGACAGCTCACAATTATTTCGACGAATCGCCGCTGCTTTTGATTGATGGCATCCCAATTCGCGACCTGAATGTAATTAAGGACATGGGCACCAGCGAAATCAAGAGAGTGCATATATTGCAAAGCGAACGCTATTTTGGCAATCTCAGGTTCCCCGGAGTAGTTGCTATTTATACCATGAAGGGAGACTACTCGAGAATACCCGATTCCGATCAATTCGTTCGGATAAAGCTAGATGCGACTCAGATTCAGGCATCTCTTTCAGAGCCCGAAGTCGCCGACCCAAATATTCCGGATTTAAGACAAGTGTTCTATTGGAATCCTTCGGTTGAAGCCAGCGAGAACTTTTCAGTAAAATTCAAAACTTCTTCAGTTTTGGGCAAGTTCAGTCTGACAGTGTTTGGCAAATTAAAAGACGGCACATTAATCCGCAGCGAGAAACAATTTGAAGTAAAATGATATGACCCGAAAAACGAAACATATATTCATGCTCTTTCTGGTGTGGAGTTTTGCCCAGATTGTTTGCGCTCAGGAGCCCACAAATAAGAACTGGGACGCCCAGAAAATAAAAGGTGTGCGATTAGTTCCCTACCCTTCGTACAACGGCTCACCGTTTATGACCGACACCTGGTGCCAGGGGAAAATCGAATTTACTACCGGAGAAATTGCTGACAGCCTATTCATGAAATACAGCTCATATAAAGATGAATTGTTTTATTATAACAGTGAAGCGGCCAGCCAGATTAACATCGACAAAGCCAGCCTGAAGGGATTCCAGTTCGTTGATCCAAACGGACGCACCCGCATATTCCGAAAACAACACATTGATAATTTCATGAAAGGGTATCAGTTTTTCGAAGTACTTTCCGATGGCCCAATATCGCTGCTCGCTTTCCGGAAATCAAGTTTGAATACCACTTCTCCGTATCACGATAAAAGTGGCATATTAAAGAATATGGAATACGTCCCCGATTATCATTTATATTTCTATTCTGCGGATAAAGGATACACCAGCGTCAAAACAAACCGAACAAGTTTTCTTTCAAAATTCGAGAAGGTTTATCAAAAACCAATAAAAAAGATTCTCCGGAAGAGCCGAATTAAAATTGAAAACGAAGACTCATTGATCCAAGGCTGGAAAGTAATCGAAAAAGAAGGATACCAGGTTTTATTCTAAAGAGGCAACCATACTGGCTCGCTAAAAATAGGCCATCAAATGCAAATATTCTGAATTCGTTTTGTTAAATTTAGTGAGATCAATCCGGAATTAGTCCTGAACTCTCAACGAACGACCTTAACGAATGAAAGAAGAGTTTTTACATTTTATTTGGGAACATCGCCTGTTTGATAAAACAGACCTGAAGACTGTGGATGGAGAAAAGCTCGAAATCATTTCGACTGGCCAACCCAACTCCAACTCGGGGCCCGATTTTTTCAATGCACGAATCCGGATTGGAGAGACCACCTGGGCAGGGAATATCGAAATTCATCAAAAATCTTCGCATTGGTATCAGCATCGTCACGAAACCGATGCGGCTTACGACAATGTCATTCTCCACGTTGTTGAATTGCACGACAAACCGGTGGTAATCCGCAATCATCAGATTCCTGCATTAGAAATAAAGTACTCTCCCGCTATTCTCGAAAACTTCGAACAATTACTTAAGTCGAAACGATGGATTGCCTGCGAAGATAGACTTCCTGAAGTTGATCCCTTCGTGCTGCGTTTTTGGTTTAGCTCTTTAATGATTGAAAGACTTCAGGCAAAAACCAGTTCGATACTGGAACTTCTGCAGCAAAACAAAAACAATTGGAACGAAACTTTCTATCAGCTGCTTGCCCGTAATTTCGGAATGAAAATCAATGCAATTCCTTTTGAATTACTGGCCAAATCGCTCCCGTTAAGCATTTTATCGAAACACAAAAATGACCTGTTCCAGATAGAAGCCTTATTATTCGGACAATCGGGCCTGCTCAACGAAACGCTGCTTGGCGACGACTATTATCTTTCGCTTCGGAACGAATACTCATTTTTGTACAAAAAATACGGCCTATCAGGCATCGAAGCACACCTATGGAAGTTTATGCGACTCCGGCCGGTGAATTTTCCAACCATCCGCATCGCTCAGCTGGCCATGCTTATTCACCGTTCGTCGGCTTTGTTTTCGCATATTCTGGAAAGCGAAACATTGGAAGAGCTGAAAAACCTTTTCGACGTTGCGACTTCAGAATATTGGGAAACACATTACCGCTTTAATAAAACCTCAGGAAAATTAAAGAAGACGTTTGGCGAAACGGCATTCCATAACCTGGTAATCAACACCATTGTACCCATGCTCTTTGTATATGGCGATCAGCATCTTGATCAGGCCATTAAAGACCGCGCCTTGCGTTTACTCGAAAGTCTGCCTCCTGAATCGAATCAAATTATTAAAAAATGGAATGAACTGGGCATCGACAGCCAGTCGGCGTTCGAAACTCAGGCACTGATTCAGTTAAAAAACTGTTACTGCGAACTCAAAAAATGTTTACATTGCCAGTTGGGAGCGAAGATTATAACTTCAGTCAATCGACCATAACATGAACCAACCCTACAATAAATTTCAGGCAGTATCGAACCAAACCATCCGAACAGGTATAGTGCTGCTTTTATTGCTTTTATCATCTGGCACTTTGTTTTACTGGCTTTACGAACAATACCCGCTGATCGACGCTTTTTTCATGACAATCATAACTATTTCGACAGTTGGTTTTGCAGTAATTCATCCTCTCTCTGATGCCGGCAAACTGTTCACTTCCGGATTAATCATGTTTAGTTTGGGTAGTTTAGCCTGGGTTGGTTCAACGCTGGCAAAGTTTGTTTTCGATGGCGAACTGAAAGAATATCTAAAAACATACCGCGTGGATAAGAAAATTATGAAACTGAAAGACCATACCATCATTATTGGATATGGGCGAAACGGAGAACAGGCTGCGATAGAATTGCGCGACTACGGCATGGAATTCGTTGTAATCGACAAGCGAGAAAACGTGATCGGCCGAATCCGTGAAGACGAGAACTTGCTGTATATCAGGGGTGAT
>JAJZSZ010000482.1 GCA_021849365.1 Bacteroidota bacterium
TTCCTGACACGCCATAAACCCCAGTGCCAGTGAAATTAAAAGCAATATACTGTAATATTTAAGTTGCATGATCGGTTCTTTTAAGGTTTAGCCTGAACGGTTACATAAACGGTATAAGTCTTTTTAACCTTGCGGTTTCCGGAGATAACAGTCCATTTTTTTGGATTTGCCAAATCAGAGAAATCAACTTTTCCGGTGATTTTCGGATCGAGTTTAGCATCGGTTACCAGCGAAAACTGGGGCCAAAGGTTTTTTAAGTCGGTGCCATAAAATACCTCAACATTTACGGTTTGGGCTGTGGTGTCAATTACAGCAGACTTGGTGCGTACAGTCTGGAAGTCGGAGCCCAGTAGTTCGAAGTTGCTCACGTAACATTCTCCGCGGGTAGTAATCAGTAATCCGTCATCATCAACAGGAAAGTCGGTGCAGCGAACCCATGCCACCAGGGTAAGTAATACAGCTGCTATAGTGAGAAGATAATTTTTCATATTTTTCTTTATTAAATTTCAAATTGAATGACTACATCCATGGTTTATTCTGGGTCAGGTTTGGATTACGATCGCGTTCACCTGGCGGAATTCTGAAGATGTAGCATTGCTGATAACCAAGCTCGGAAGTATTCTGGAAGTAGCGGGTTTGCTGTGCTCCCTGAGTATCGATTCTCCAAACACCATCGCCATAAGGCGGACACCATACGCGTTCGATGGCTCTCCAGCGACGAAGGTCGAATGAACGTTGTCCTTCACCTAATAGCTCAACAATACGTTCCTGTTCAATTGCACTGAAGAAAACTTCTTTGTTGGCAGTTTTTGAAGCTGCGAGCGGAGGAAGATTTCCACGGTGACGGATTTTATTTACCAGTTCAATTGCATCGGCCTGAGGTCCGCTGATTTCGTTGGTTGCTTCGGCATACATCAGGTAAACATCAGCCAAGCGCATAACAGGATAGTTATAATCGCCGTCGGCACGTCCCTGTCCGGCATAGTTGCGCAGGAATTTACGGAACACATATCCCGAGTTACAACCGTCGGTGTTGTATGTAATATATTTGGTTCCATTGATGGTTACCGTGGCATTCCATGTTTTATAGATGAATGGGCACCATCCGGTAGATTTGAGTGAAGCCATACCAACACTCATTTCATAATCCCACATGATTGAAGCTTTCATACGATAGTCGCGATTGGCATAACTTGCTGGGTTTACAGCCGAGTTCAACTTGGTGCGGGCTCCGGCAGTACTTGGATTCATTGGGATAAGTTTTTCAGCAAAATCGCCAGTTACAGTTGATTGGTAACGGTCGGCAATTTCGTAACGAGGATGTACCCAGAGCTGGGAACCTTCGTGTGAACGACCAGCGAAATCACGCATCAATTCTTCGCCCTGGCTTGTTCCTGTTCCACCGTGAGTGAAATACATGATCATTTCGCCTTCGGTGTTGGCATTGGCATATTGAGGGGTGAATAAATAGTAGTAGTTTGGAAGAACTTCTGCATTTCCCATTGTGCCCCATTCGCCAGGTTCTCCGTTGCGGAAAAGAGTTAATCCGAAATCGTTGATTACGCTTTTAAAATCGGCAGCTGCTCCCAGGTAAGCTTTCTCAGCTTCAGATGCATTGGGTGTAAATGTGTCCAGTTCAGGCCATCCGAATTTGTTCCAGCAAGCCCAGTACAACTGTAATTTTCCACGGAAAGCCAAAGCTGCAGGTTTTCCTACGCGTCCGGTTGCTGATCCTTTAACCGGAAGTTTCTCGAAAGCATATGTGAAATCGGCCATGATGGAGTCTTTTACCTGGGTAATTGGAGTCCGGGCCATATCTTCAACTTCTGAATTGTCGTAGATGATTTTGCCAATGTAAGGAACATCGCCCCACATCGAAATCAGGCGGAAATAAACCATACCGCGCAGCAAACGGGCTTCGCCAATAACGGCTTCCAGTCCTGGTTTTGAAGCAGCACTGGCAGTTGGAAGCATTTTCTTCACATTTTCGATCACATAATTGGTGCGGTTAACGCCTCCATAGAGGTAACGGTACATTTTATCAAATGACGATCCGTAGCCCGATGGGTTATAGTTACCACCGTTGTAGGCATCACCAAGACGCAAGTTTCCGCTGGTTGTACTTGTACCTCTGGTTCTTACATATTCAGCCTGGCCATCGAAATAATAATCGCGGTCGAATAACGGACGGACAGCCGAATAGGCACCCATCAGGGCAGTAGTAGCATCACTTTCTGTTTGCCAGAATTGCGATGAGGCAAGATCGGTAGTAGGTGTCTGGTCGAGTAAATCTTTCGTACACGAACCATTCAATAAAGCCAGTCCGGAGATGAACGAAATGGCAAATATTTTTAATGTTATCTTTTTCATAGGATATTTTTTAGATTCCGATGTTAATACCAAAAGAGAATGTTTTTACAAGCGGATACGCGTCGCTGGCATTCGAATTTTTTTCGGGATCAAGACCACGGTATTTTGTAAATGTGGTCAGGTTTTCACCCGAGAAATAAAGACGAATGTCTTCAATACCGGTAGCTTTTAACCATCCCTTTTCTTTCAGGGTATATCCCAGCTGAACGTTTTTCAAACGAACATAGCTCATGTCGTCAAGCCAGAATGTAGTTTCTTCGCGGTTGTTGCTACCTCTCAGACGTGGCCATTCTCCATCGCGGTTTTGAACCGACCATGGGTTGTTCCAATGATCCCAGGTGGCGGCATACCTTGAGGTTGCAAAATTCACATTGTTGTAAATGTTGATCCAGTAATCTTTGCGGCCTGCAGCACCCTGAAACAATGCCGAAACGTCGAATCCTTTCCATGCAGCATTCAGGTTAAGAGCAAAGTTTGCAGTTGGCCGGTCTCTTTGAATATTTGGATAGGCTTTTTTATCGTTTCCGTCAATTTTGCCGTCGCCGTTCAGGTCTTTACGCAAAATGTCGCCGGGCGAAGCTCCCTGTGGAGTAGCATTATAGATGTCTTCCCATGTTTGGGCAATACCAGCATCTTCGTAAGTGTAAAGGAAGTGGTAAGGCATATTCAGGAAGGTATATCCGCGGCTCAGGAATTCATTCCATTTTTCGAGCACAGTTCTG
>JAJZSZ010000063.1 GCA_021849365.1 Bacteroidota bacterium
CTGCACCGCGAACAGGTGATAGGTTGGTTCGACAATCAGGCAAACTTTAAATACCTGCATGACCAGAAAGTACAGGTGGAGCAGATTGAAGGGTGGTTGGAAATTTGATACTCTTTACACCTGACAGGTTTCGAAAACCTGTCAGGTGTGGATGAAATAACAGGTTCCCGGGCAACATGACAGCGAAAAACTCAGCAGGGCGAGTGGGGACGGGCTATTAGGCGAAAAAACGCAACAAATAACTTTGATTTATAAACATAACCGGGTAACTTTAAAGCTTTGAAAATAATTGGCAGACGTGGATTGGAAACAAATGGGACAAAAAAGTACTATAAACTTGCCGCTGGGTACTAGTTGTATGCAATTTTATTTTGGTACTCGGTAATATTTTAACCTTAGACGTAATGAAAGAAAGACCCTTCCCTGCGATAAGAAAAATTTTTAGAAAAAATAACTCTGACGCTAAAGACCTAATGAAATTCGTTTTTGAAAAAACTGATAGCATTTTACTTTGGTTAATAGGACTTTCAATAGCAACAATCGCTGCTTTGTCATCAAAAATTTCAGACTTAAACAAACTGTTTACGGTTGAAGAAACTAAGTGTATTTTTTTATTCTTATTTGTTTCAGTTGGTTGCGGTATAATTTATAGACTCATTTATCTTTGGTATTATATTTTAATTGACGCTGCATTTAGACAAATAGATATTTCGCTTTCAGAATCTGATATGGTTGATATAGACAGCGATTTAGATGGCACAGAAACTTTTGAGTTTTTATTTCGCCAAAATTTAGAATACCAAGATTTACCCGACTTTTTAGATTGGTATAACAAAACAGACAAAAAACAAAAGGCAGAATTATATTCGTATATGGTCGAACTTTATAAAAGAGAAGCCGAATATGCTAAAAAGGAATTTAACTTAGCCATTGGTAAGGTTGAGAACGCATATAAGTCTGCTCTAGGAATTAATATGAATTTGACAAACCTAACAGACGCACAATTAAACAGACCCGTTAAAACCATTAAACTTTTACGAGTAACTTCTATTGTTCTGTTCCTTACTTTTATTTTTAGTTTTTTGTTCGCAATTGGGTACATGTTTTACGTTGTTAAGTTCCCAATCACTTAAGTTGACAATAGTTCCCCTGCTACCGCGCGATTACATCGCGTGGCAAAGAATAGTTTTTAAAATAACAACACACGATACAATCGTGCGGCAGCGAGGTTGCTACAACATTGAGCCGAACCTACGGTTCTTAACCGCACACAGCGAGCCTGCCATTTGAGCCAATCCCGTAGGGATGATTTCATTTTGTAGCCCCGGACCTCGACGTGAGCTCGGTCGAACGATTTCAATCCGGGGGGCGGATTTGAAAATGTAGAGAATCGCCGGTTGTTAAAATAAACTGCTCAATTCTTTTTTTCTTATTTTTACATCCGTTTCACAAAGCCAAGCCCCATTTTATGAATTACATCGATATCGTTTTATGTGTTATCCTTTTTATTGCAGCTGTGCAGGGATTTCGAAAAGGTTTCATTGTTGAATTTGCCTCTTTGGCGGCTTTGGTTCTGGGTATTTGGGGCGCCATAAAATTCTCGGACTGGACGGCGAGCTACATCTCAAAAACATTCAATTATCATTCCGATTTTCTGGGCACCATTGCTTTTCTGGTGACTTTCGTGGGCATTGTAATCCTGGTTCATATTCTTGGGAAAGTACTCGACAATACGATAAAAGCTGTGGCTCTTGGTTTTTTGAACCGCCTGGCAGGGATCATCTTTGGCGTACTGAAAACCGCGGTAATACTTAGCATTCTTTTATTGCTGTTCGATCCGATTGACGAGAATGTGCATATTCTTCCCACTAAGCAAAAAGCCGAATCGAAAGTATATACCCCAATGAAACAGCTGGTGCCAACACTGTTCCCATTCATAAAACTTTGGGATTCGGACGGTTCAGACAAACCTTCAGACAAAGGGAACGCGCAAAAATCCACCACTTAAATCGGAGAAAAACTTCCTGAGATCTTATTTTGCAGCGAACGGATTGCCCAAAGAAATTAAGGCTTTCCCCGACATTGCTTTTTTAAACAAGCTTATCTCTGTTGTAAGCCATTGATTTTATATCTTTGGGCGATTTTCCGGCTTACGTAAAACTTGCGGTTGCTGCTTCGAATTTTTAAACCGGATAGAAATAATTACAGAAGAACAATTATCAAGATAACTACAATGAATTTTGTTGACGAATTACAGTGGAGGGGCATGATTCACGATATTATGCCCGGTACAAAAGAACAACTCGATAAAGAAATGACTTCGGCCTATGTGGGTATTGACCCAACTGCCGATTCGCTACATATTGGTCACCTGGTTGGCGTGATGATGCTCAAACATTTCCAGATTGCCGGACACAAACCGATCGCGCTGGTTGGCGGTGCTACCGGAATGATTGGTGATCCGTCGGGAAAGTCGCAGGAACGCAATTTGCTCGACGAGCCTACATTGCGTCATAATCAGGAGTGCATCAAAAAACAATTGGCCAAATTTCTCGATTTCGAGTCGGATGCTCCAAACGCAGCTGAGCTGGTGAATAATTACGACTGGATGAAAGATTTCAGTTTCCTTGGGTTCATCCGCGATATTGGGAAGCACATTACTGTTAATTATATGATGTCGAAAGATTCGGTGAAAAAGCGCCTGGATTCGGATAGTGGGGCCGGAATGTCTTTTACCGAGTTTACCTACCAGCTGGTTCAGGGAACCGATTTTTTGCATTTATACCAAACTCGCAATACCAAACTCCAGATGGGCGGATCGGACCAATGGGGAAATATCACGACTGGAACAGAGTTGATTCGCCGCAAAACCGGGGGAGAGGCTTTTGCATTGACTTGTCCGCTGATTAAAAAAGCCGATGGAACAAAATTCGGAAAGACTGAATCGGGCAATGTTTGGTTGGATTCGAAGTTAACTTCTCCTTATAAATTTTACCAGTTCTGGCTGAATACTTCAGACGAAGATGCTGTAAAATACATCAAAATCTTCACGTTACTTTCGCAGGAAGAAGTTTCTGAGTTGATTGAAAAACATGCCGAGGCGCCACATTTACGCCTGTTGCAGAAACGGTTGGCCGAAGAAGTTACTGTTATGGTTCATTCGCGCGAGGATTACGAACTTGCAGTTGAAGCCTCGCAGATCCTTTTTGGACAAGGAACTGCCGAGTTGCTCAACAAACTTGATGAAGCCACCTTCCTGTCAGTTTTCGACGGAGTTCCGCAGTATAAAATTTCGGCAGACGAACTTGCCGCCGGAATAAAAGTGGTTGACCTGTTAGCCGAAAAAGCTGTTGTTTTTCCTTCGAAGGGAGAACTGCGCCGCACTGTTCAGGCCAATGGACTGAGCATCAACAAAGAAAAAGTTTCGGATGCCGACGCGGTTGTAAATTCCGGAGTTTTAATCGGGAATAAGTACATTTTGGTGCAGAAAGGCAAGAAAAATTACTTTTTGCTGATTGCTGAATAGTTTCGTGCAGTTATTTCAGGTTTACAGAATACTAAAAGAACAAATGTTTCGTTAAAACATCGACCAAAATCTGCTTCTATGACTAACTTTTTTGATAATCAGAATATTCTTGAAATCATTTGGAAATGGAAGAAACATTTGATTGTTGTAGGTATTCTTGCCATTGTGGTTTCAGTTATTTTTTCGTCGCCGATGTTCATCCAGCCAAAATTTAAATCAACGGCCCGGATTTACCCAAGTTTTAATATTTATACGTTCAGCGACGAGTCGGAAAGCGAACAGATGCTGGAATTCATTA
Organism: Bacteroidota bacterium; assembly: GCA_021849365.1. GTDB lineage: Bacteria > Bacteroidota > Bacteroidia > Bacteroidales > Prolixibacteraceae > Aquipluma. Next base: position 3,825 of record JAJZSZ010000063.1, read on the forward strand.
ATTCGCAGGATATTAAATTTCGTGTGATTGATGCATTCAACCTGAGCGAGGTGTATAAGATCAGCAAAAACGATCCGATGTATCAATCCTATATTCTGGCTGAATTTAACGACAATGTTAGTTTTAAAAAGACTGAATACGAAACAATTGAAATACGGGTACTGGATGCCGATCCTAAACGGGCTTGTGCTATGTGCGACTCGATTATTTCGTTTCTCGATGAAAAGATAAGGTCGGTACACCGGATAAAATACGAGGAGGTCGCCAATATTTCGGCCCGCGATTTAAAGAAGCTTGACCATGAACTGGATTCGATAAAATCGAAAATGGATGTCCTCCGGAAAGATTATAAAATACTCGATTATGAGTCTCAGGCAAAAGAAGTTACCCGTGGTATGGTTAACGTTCTGGCCGAACAGAAAAAGAATACTGCAGGAGGAAAAGAACTTCAGGAATGGATGAAGAACCTTTCGGAAAAAGGCGGCGAATATGCGCTTCTGGCCGATCAGCAGAAAGTTTGCCTGATACAACGGGATTCAATCAAGATTATCCATGATCAGTCGGTAAGTAATGCCCACAAGAAAATCAATTATGGTCAGCGTGTTCAGAACCCCGTTCCCGCTGATAAAAAGTCATATCCGGTTCGGTGGTTAATTATACTGACTTCTACTTTTGCAGCAGTGTTTACTGCATTACTTGTAATTCTCGTTCTTGAAAACAAGAAAAGCGCATAACCTGTGTACCAAGCCAGGATAAAAACTACTCTTTTTTACCTGATAGCAGCACTCTTTATTTTGCTGAATGCTTATTTTCTGGTGAAGAAACATTCGATGATTATCAGTGCGTTGCCGCTGGTTTTTACGGTTGTTTTACTTGCCATTTTTGAACTTGACAAGCTTTTGCTGCTTGTTGTTGCGTTTACCCCGCTGTCGTTGCCACTTTCAGAACTGATGCCGGGTTTGAATTTTGATATGTTCCTTCCAACCGAGCCATTGTTGTTTGGGATACTTCTTATTTTTATTCTCAAACTGGCTGCCAATGGAAGTTTCGACCGTGGTATTTTGCTGCACCCTGTTTCATTGGCCATTTATTTTAGCCTGCTTTGGATGCTGGTAACCAGTCTTACAAGCACGATGCCTATGGTGTCGCTGAAATTTCTGCTTTCCAGAATATGGTTTATCGTTGGTTTTTATTTGATTACTGCTAAGTTTTTTGAATCGGGCAAGAATATTGAAAAGTATATATGGCTTTACATTCTGCCATTGATTTTGGTTATTTTTTACTCAACATACCGGCACTTGGGTTATGGTTTGTGGGATAAGCAGGCAGCCCATTTTGTGATGGATCCTTTTTACAATGATCATACCGCCTATGGAGCTGCCATAGCAATGTATCTGCCATTTTTATTTGGATTCTCGTTTACGAAGATATACTCTCCCGGTGTTCGTTTTTTCGTGCGAATTTGCCTGGGGATCCTGTTTATGGGGCTTATTCTGTCGTATGCCAGGGCAGCGTGGTTGAGTATGATTGCCGCTGCAGGCGTGTGGGCCATAATGCGTCTCCGGATAAGGTTTAAACCTCTTTTTATAACCTTCCTTATTTCACTTTCAGTTTTACTGGTGTTTCAGAATCAGATATTGGCTTATCTGGAGCGGAATACTACTGAATCATCAGCCAATTTGATCGATCATGTATCGTCGATGTCAAATATTTCATCTGATGCCTCAAACCTTGAACGGCTTAACCGATGGAGTTGCGCTATCCGGATGTTTAAAGATAAACCCATTTTCGGTTATGGTCCGGGAACTTACATGTTTCAGTATGCGCCCTACCAGTTAACCGGTGACCGAACGATAATCAGTACCAATTCGGCTAACGGAGGAAATGCCCACAGCGAATATCTGGGTCCTTTGGCCGAGTCAGGCTTCCTGGGACCAATCACTGTTTTTCTGTTGATTGTGGTTGTGCTTTACACCGGAATCAATGCCTATGGACGAACTACTGATAAAAGGCTGAAGACATTAGTTATGAGTGCTATATTGGGGCTGATAACTTATTATATTCATGGAACGATGAACAATTTTCTGGATACTGATAAGCTTTCGGTAGCATTTTGGGGGTTCACGGCGGTTATTGTCGCCATAGACATCCACACCCGAAAAGTAGTTGCCGAGACGAAACAATAGGCAAAAAAAAATGGCCCTTGGGAGGCCATTCTTTTTATATTTAATCCAAAACAGTTATTTTTTGACGCGTTCGTAATATGAACGGTCGCGGGTATCAACTCTGATGACATCGCCTTCGTTGATGAACATCGGAACCATGATTTCTGATCCTGTTTCAACAGTTGCTGGCTTCAATGCATTCGAACTTGCAGTGTTCCCTTTTTCGCCGGCAATGGTTGAAGTAACCAGTAATTCAACGAAAGGTGGCATTTCTGCGGTAAGAGGAGTTTCAGTGTCAACATGATAGTTAACTTCAACGAGCTGCCCTTCTTTCATCAGATCAGAATTTTCAATCAAATCAGCGGCGATGGAGATTTGCTCAAAAGTTTCGGCATGCATGAAGTTGAAGCCATTTTCATCCTGATAAAGATATTGGTAAGGACGACGTTCAACTCTTGCAATTTCAATTCTTACGCCTGAGCTAAATGTATTCTCAATCGTTCTGCCGTTTTTGAGGTTTTTGAGTTTTGTTCTTACAAAAGCAGGGCCTTTTCCTGGCTTAACATGTTGAAATGATACAACCTGAAATAATTGGTCGTTGAGTTCAATGGTAAGACCATTTTTAATATCAGCTGTAGTAATTGCCATATAAAATGTTTAGAATATTTTCAAATCGGGTGCAAAAATAAATAAATATTGGGGATTCAAAATCTTTCTACTGATTTTTTCGATTTTGGAGGCCGAAAATCTATTTATTAATACGTTGATTATTTGATTGTTTGCTTTAGCTAGTCGGTGCCTGTAAAGGTTTTAGGGCGGTCAATTGGTGTCTTTTTTGTGGTTTCTCAGCTGAATTATCTTTTTGTACTGCCAAATTTTATTTTCTCTCCATCTGGTTTACGCCATTTATTTTGTACGAATCTAATTCGCATTTTAAGGCCCCAAGTACTAATTCGAACTCGGCATAAATTGGAAGTCTGTTATCGTCCTTGGTAATATAAATCTTCAGGTCGTCCGATCCTTTTAAAAGTTTTCCCTTTGGAACCACTGGAGTCACAACGTAGCATTGTTTTCTTCCAATCCTGGTGTTAATTGTTTCAACTCCAATAAACTTTAGTTCCATCATAAATAGCTCGTCACCATGATAAACAGGTACCTGTACCCGTTTCCCGGCAAGTAAATCGTCGAAATACTGGTTTTGCCTGATGTAAAAGAAGACACTGACCAGATCGTTCACTTTGTCCGGAACTTTTATTCGTCCAGATTTCTGACTGAAAAGCGAGTCATTTTCGTGGTCGTAAGTCACCTCGTCGTAAAAACGGTATTTCTGTTCTTTTACATTGCGAATTGATTTGACCGGAAGGAAGGTTTCAGGATCAACCCAACTCTCATAAATATCATTTACTTCGTAAATTTTATCGACCAGGCCGGTAGTACGGCCCCGCATGCGGTAATGAATCGCCGGTTTTTTGTTTATTTTCTCTTTCTCGGCAATTAGTGTAGCTTTCCCTCCCTTTATAAACCCGAAACGAAGCACGTATTCCATTTCTTCCAAAGGTTCGGCATTCAGTCGAACGGCAAAGGCAAATAGTAAAAAGAAAATAAACTTTAATTTCATGTGCTTAATTTTCAATTTATTAATCAACGCCATGAGGTCCAAAATATCTTTCTGGTTTGTATGAACTTTGGTTCATATGACCACCTCATCCCAGCATATTTTTTTTCGAAACTGTTGCTACAAAATCTTTCAGATAAAAAGGTTCGAAATAAGCAACGTCTTCAAAGTGCTTATTGTTGTATGCTTCCCATACCAATTCAGTCATATATTGTGCCGAAGCGTTGATATTTGACAAGAATATTGCATTGGGCGATTGTATTACGTTCTGGCATTTGGCCGAACCATTTCCAAAGAAAACAACTGTATTGCTCCTAAGGTCTGATTCTAAAAAAGATTCGTCGATGATTTCGGCGCTTATAGGTTTCAGAATGTTGCCATTTTCACCAATGAGCATGGAATAAACTTCCATTCTTCTGGCATCAATCATCGGGCAGAAAAGTGTTTTTCCTTCGAATGGGATGCCGAATTTTTCATGGTTAAGCGAAACATGCTTTGCCATTGCTTCGAGAGTGCCTACGGCAATCAATGGTATTTGTGCGGCATAACAGATTCCTTTGGCAGTGGAGGCACCAATCCGAAGGCCGGTGTATGAACCGGGTCCTTTACTTACAGCCACTGCATTTAGCTCGCCCGGATTGATATTATTTCTTTTTAACAGAGTTTCGGCAAAAACCGATGTTAAACGGGCATGATTTTGTCCTTCACCCGATTCAATAAGGTCAACCAAATTCCCGTCCTTCGAGAGCGAAACACTGCAAACCTCTGTCGAGGTTTCAATAATAAGGATAAAAGCCATTGTATATGAAAATTTGACTACAAAATTAGGTATATAAACAACTTAATCGTTGCTTTGATTTAAAGAATTAAGAAATGTAGGAGCTGAAAAAAAAATCAGTAGTTAGAGCTGCAAGTTCGATCATTTGTGCTATTTTTAAAAATTCAAACGAACAGTGCTAAATGTATCATACCGTAATAATTGATGACGATCAACTGGCCAGACGTGGCCTCCGGCGCATTCTTGAACAGAATTTTCGTGAAATTGAAATTCTGGGTGAAGCTGACTCTGTAGTTTCCGGCATTTCATTGATTAATGAAATGGAACCTGATCTGGTTTTTCTGGATATTGAGATGCCTGATGGTACTGGATTTAGCCTTTTGGAGAAACTCCCAAAAATCAATTTCAGGCTCGTTTTTACCACCTCATACAGCGATTACGCGATCACAGCGTTCAAATATTCGGCCTTCGATTATATTGTAAAACCTGTGTTGATTGAAAACGTTCGTTCAACCATTAGCCGGATAAACGAAATACCGGTATTACAGGAAAGACAACGGGTTGAAGTGCTGAAACGGAATCTGAGCCAGGGGCCTGATGCCGATCAGACAATCGCCTTGCCCGAAATAAATGGTTTTACGATTGTAAAGGTTAGCGATATTCTTCGCTGTGAAGGAGAACGGAACTATTCGCGTATCTTTTTCAAGGACGGAACTTCGGTTTTAGTGAGCCGCACATTGCTTGATTTTGATAATTTGCTTGTAGCTCATGGTTTCTTCAGGATTCACCGGTCTCATCTGATCAGCCTGAAAAATGTGAATCGTTATCTGAAAACTGATGGCGGAATGGTTGAAATGAATGATAAAACACAACTGCCGGTTTCTCCGAAATTTAAAGACGAACTCCTGAACCGCTTGCTTTACAACCGGATTTAACAAATTATGCATACCTTAAAAGATTTACAATCGCTTGTTTCTGTTGCAATAGACAAGGAAATCAATCAATTATATCAGACCGAGCCCCGACATTTGTACGAACCTATTGGCTATGCCTTGGCGGTAGGAGGGAAGCGGTTACGCCCGGCAATGGTACTTTTGGGGTATAGTCTTTTCGACGAGCAGGTTGAAAAGGCTTTGCCGGTTGCCACAGCCATCGAGTTGTTTCACAACTTTACTTTGTTGCACGACGACATCATGGACGGAGCCGAAATGCGAAGGAATAACTTATCGGTATATAAAAAATATTCGGAGAATGTAGCCATTTTGTCGGGCGATGCCATGTCGATTATGGCTTATAATGCTTTACTGAAAAGCAATTCAGAAGCATTGCCGGCGATGATACGGCTATTTTCTCAAACAGCCCTTGAGGTGTGCGAAGGACAGCAGTTCGATATGGACTTTGAAATACGGACTGATGTAGCGATTCCCGAATATCTGAAAATGATTAAGCTAAAAACAGCTGTGCTGCTGGCGTGTAGTTTAAAACTTGGTGCTCTTGCTGCAAATGCTTCAGAGAAAATAGCTGATCAGTTGTATGATTTTGGATTAAATCTGGGCATTGCATTTCAACTTCAGGACGATTTGCTGGATGTTTTTGCCGATCAGGATAAGTTCGGGAAAAAACTTGGAGGCGATATTGTTGCGAACAAAAAGACTTTTCTTCTGTTGAAAGCCCTTGAAATTTCAGGGGAAGAAACAAAAGCCTTTATTCATGAGTGGATTGATAAAAAGGATTTTGATGCGAGCGAAAAGATATCGGCGATTACCGGGAAATATAACGAATTAGGAATAAAAGAGATAACCGAGAGAAGTATAGACGAATATTATCAGGCAGCTCTGAATATTTTTAATGAAATACCGCTGGCTGATGAAACTAAAGTCGGATTGCTTCAATTGGCGAACCTGATTATGAACCGGGATCACTAGAATTATTTAAAGACTTTTTTTTGATGTAAGAATCTTTTTTATCACTTTTAAAGTCTCTGATTTGTACAATTTTCATAATTTCAACTTTTCAGTATAAAACAAGAAATATGGCTCAAAATATTGGAAAAATAACCCAGGTAATCGGTCCGGTTATCGATATTACATTCGATCTGGAAGGCAGCGAACTTCCAAGAATATACGATGCCCTTGAGATTGAAAGGGAAGGTATGGAGAATCTGATTCTCGAATGCGAGCAGCACATTGGCGAAAATACAATTCGTGCCATTGCTATGGATTCAACCGATGGTTTGAATAGAGGAATGAAGGTTATTGCGACCGGAAAGCCAATCACAATGCCCAATGGTCAGATTGCTCTTGGCCGATTGCTCAACGTAACAGGAAACCCGGTTGATGGTTTGGAAGCCTTGCCTAAAAACGGGCTTAGCATCCACAACGAGCCGCCAAAATATGAAGAGTTAACCACTGAAACAGAAGTGCTTTTCACCGGTATTAAAGTAATCGACCTGATTGAGCCATATGCCAAGGGAGGTAAGATTGGTTTGTTTGGTGGTGCCGGTGTTGGTAAAACAGTACTTATTCAGGAGTTGATCAACAATATTGCACTTGCACACAGCGGTTTGTCGGTGTTTGCTGGTGTTGGTGAACGTACCCGTGAAGGAAACGACCTGCTTCGTGAAATGATTGAAGCCAATATTGTGGATTACGGAGAAGAATTCAAGAAATCGATGGAAGAAGGTAACTGGGACTTGTCGAAAGTTGATCAGGAAGCCGTTAAAAAATCGAAACTGGCACTTGTTTTTGGTCAGATGAATGAACCTCCGGGTGCTCGTGCACGTGTTGGACTTTCGGGATTGACAATAGCTGAAAGTTTGCGCGATGGCGACGGAACTTCGGCAAAAGGTCGCGATATTCTTTTCTTTGTCGATAATGTGTTCCGTTTTACACAGGCTGGTTCCGAAGTTTCGGCATTGCTTGGTCGTATGCCATCAGCGGTAGGTTATCAGCCAACATTGGCCACCGAAATGGGTATCATGCAGGAACGTATTACTTCAACTAAAAATGGTTCAATCACCTCGGTTCAGGCGGTTTATGTTCCGGCTGACGACTTGACTGACCCCGCTCCTGCAACCACATTTGCTCACCTCGATGCTACTACTGTATTGAGCCGAAAAATTTCAGAATTGGGTATTTATCCAGCTGTTGACCCGCTTGATTCAACTTCACGAATTCTGACCCGCGAAATTGTTGGTAACGAGCATTATGATTGTGCTCAGCGCGTTATACAGATTCTTCAGCGATACAAAGAGTTGCAGGATATTATTGCGATTCTGGGTATGGACGAATTGTCGGAAGAAGACAAGCTTGTTGTTCACCGTGCCCGTCGTGTACAACGTTTCCTTTCTCAGCCTTTCTTTGTGGCCGAACAGTTTACAGGCTTAAAAGGTCAGTTGGTTTCGATTGAAGATACAATTAAAGGTTTCAATATGATTATGGATGGTGAAGTTGATCAATATCCTGAAGCTGCCTTTAACCTTGTAGGTAATATCGAACAAGCAATTGAAAAGGGAGAAAAACTGCTCGCCGGAGCTTAATTGTTCATCAATACTGGTTGTCAATTAAATTTACGATTACATGATACTCGAGATAATTACTCCTGACAAAAAGGTCTATTCCGGAAAGATTAAACTCCTTCAGGTTCCCGGTCACGATGGGTTGTTCGAAATTTTGAATAACCACGCGCCGATCATTTCCACGCTTGGCAAGGGTAAAATTAAAGTTGAGGAAGAAAACGGACAGGTCCTTTTTTTTGAAGTGGATGGTGGCATTATTGAGAACAAAGACAACAAAATAATAGTACTTGCCGAGTCGGTTTAACCGACTGAAGCGATAAACTGACTATATTTAAACCCTGAAGATTTTACACTTCAGGGTTTTTTATTTTGAAGACAAAATTCCTTATCATACGATTTAGCTCAATTGGCGATATTGTTCTGACATCGCCGGTGGTACGCTGCCTGAAAACGCAATATCCTGGCGCCGAAGTGCATTTCCTGACCAAAAAGCGAAACGCGGATTTACTTCAGGCTAATCCTTACATCGATAAGATTCAGCTTTACGATGGATCAATTTCTAACTTAATTTCCGATTTAAAAGCAGAGAAGTACGACTATATCATTGATTTGCACAATAATTTGCGCAGCCTGGCGGTAAAGTTTAGTTTAAATGCACAATCGTACAGTTTTAATAAGTTGAATTTTAGAAAACTACTGTTAACCCGATTTGGAATAAACACTATGCCTGATAGGCATATTGTTGATCGAGCAATGGAAACTTTGCAGTCGTTTAATGTCGAGAACGATGGGAAAGGGCTTGATTATTTTATTCCTGATGGGGATGAATTTCTGCAGGAAGAATTGCCTGAAAACTTCCGATCTGGTTATATCGCTCTTGTTTTGGCCGGGACTTACACCACTAAAAAGATGCCTGTTGCGAAATACAGGAATCTGATTTCCGGCAGTAACGTTCCGTTTGTTTTGCTGGGAGGGAAAAGCGAACGCATTTTGGCTTCAGAAATACTTGACTGGAATACCGGTAATGTGGTTGATTTTACAGGACAACTCCGGATTAACCAATCGGCAAGCCTGGTGAAAAAAGCACGGTTAGTTATCTCGAATGATACAGGTTTGATGCATATTGCTGCGGCTTTTCACAAAAAGATACTTTCGGTGTGGGGCAACACCTCTCCCGAATTCGGTATGTATCCTTATTTGCCAGGGAAAGGGTCTGAAATGATCGAAGTTAAGGGTTTGGCCTGTCGTCCCTGCTCAAAGCTGGGTTACCGTAAATGCCCCAAAAAGCATTTTCGTTGCATGAACGATATTCAGGAGGATAAGATTATTGATTGGGTGAAACAGGAGTTTTAGATACTATATTTCGAGCCTTGACAATGAGGATGGTCATTAGCCTTTTGAAATTGAAGGCTAATGACCATTTTTTGTTATTGGAATGCGTTTTTAATTCGCAAGAGTGCTTCTTCGAGTGTGGCACGAGTGCACCCAATATTGATGCGCATAAAACCGCTTCCCTGCTTTCCAAACTGGGTTCCACGGTTCAGGCCAACTCCTGCATCAATCAGCTTCTGATTAAGAGCTTCATCTGTCAATCCAAATGCCGAAAAGTCAATCCATATCAGATAAGTAGCTTCGGGACGTATAACTTTAACCTGAGGCAGATTGGTTGCAAAAAAATCTTCTAGAAACGAATAATTGTCCTGAAGATATTTCAGAAGTTGCGAAAGCCATTCATCGCCATGTGTATAGGCCGCTTCGAGAGCAATTGTGCCAAAAATGTTGCCCATATGCAGGTGGGGAAGTCGCATAACCCTTTCATAGGCTACAAAGTGCCGTTTATTCGGAATGATCAGGAATGAAGTGGTTAATCCTGCAGTATTGAATGTTTTGCTTGGTGCCATGCAAATGACACAATTTTGTGCTATCTCTTCAGAGATTCCGGCCAAAGGCGTATGTTTAAAGCCATCGAAGATCAGGTCGGAATGAATCTCATCGGATATGATTACTATTTTATTTTCCAGACAAATATTGGCCAACTCGGTAAGTTCTTTTTCATTCCAGGCCATTCCTCCCGGATTGTGTGGATTACTCAGAAGTAAAAGCTTGGTGGTTGGCGTAATTTTTTGCTTCAGGTCTTCCAGGTCAAAATAATAGCGTCCATTCTCAAGCTTTAGCGGGTTTTCGATCATTTGGCGTCCGGTGCCTTTTACCGAATCGAAAAACGGGAAATATACCGGTGGCTGTACGATAACCCCGTCTCCCGGTTTTGAGAGCGCTTCAATGGCCATGGTTAATCCGGCAACAACACCTGGGCTGAATGAGATCCATTCGGGTTTAATTTCCCAGTTATGGCGGCGTTTTAACCAATTTATAATTGATTGTGTGTACGATTCGGGACGAAAAGTATAGCCAAAAACCTCATGCTCGGCGCGCTTTTTTATGGCGTCAACAATAAAATCAGGAGTTTTAAAATCCATATCGGCTACCCACAATGGCAGTAGATCAGTTTTTCCGAAAAACATTGCACGACCATCATATTTTAGACTGTTGGTATGGGTGCGATCGACGTGTTCGTCAAAATTATAGAGCTTCATTTTATATTTTATGAGTGAATTTCTTTTTTATAGGTGTGTTAATAGACATCAATCTTGCTCAAATAGTTCAATCCGTTTTCCTGTTCTACTTTTAATACAAAGTTGAACCGGTTGAGCGAAAGGCATAGGTCAAAATCTTCGGCTGGAGCCCACTCCTGTTTCTCAGGCGCGAAAAACCGGGCTCCGTCCCCTTTCCTGATTTGTTCAACCATCGCCTGAAAGTCACTGGGCTTTCCTTCCAACTCATTTTTTATATAAACGGCAAGCAATGTGTCTTCGTCGGTGGGATATAGACAACTGTAGCCCATGCAAACCAGCGATACTTTTTCCGGATTTTTGTTGCGTATGTAATTAATAATAGCCTGTGCATTCACAAAACTGCCTGTTAATATTTCGTCGGCTCCGGTTGCATTGGCAATACCCTGCGTTCCGGAGCTGGTTGTGTGCACCATGGTTTTTCCGCTTAAATTGCCTTTCAGAAGTTGCGATGGGGAATTCCCAAAGTCAAAACCTTCCGGTTTTTGTTCGTTTCGCTCGCCTACAAGGATGTATTCTGGATTTTGCTTTTTAAGTTGGTATGCCTGTTCAAGGTCTCCAACCGGATAAATGCGTTTTATGTTGCCGCCATAGGCATAACAAGCAGTAGAGAAAGCCCGAAAAACATCAATAATAACGGTTAGCCCCCTCGATTTTTGGGCTCCTTCGAGTAATTGTAATATTTCAATATCCATAAAAAGTGGTATGCTTTGTTTTTGAGTTTATTCTTAATTGTTGAATATCAGGAGTATAAAAATAGGTGTTTACATTGGATTAATCTTGGCCGTGCTCGTTAACGAAAGGGTAATACATTCTTAATGTATGTTTTTCAGCATGTATGCTGCAGAACATGTATGTTTGCATTGTACTTTAAAACAATGAAAAATGAAAACAATTAAAACAATTTCAAAATTAACAATGTTGTTCGCATTTGTAGCATTTGCAAACACATTATTGGCTGGTGGAAATTTAAAAGTCAATATTCTTCCACTTACATCTGAAACCGCAGTAGTAGCAATCTCTTCAGTTGATGCTTCTAACTTACAAATCAGCATTGAGAACGAAAACGGCGAAAAAGTTTATTACAAAGAAACTGATGCCGAAAACAAGGACTATCGTAAAGTATTCGATTTCTCTAACCTTGAAAGAGGAGATTACAAATTGTCGGTAACTACAAATGGTTTAACCACCGAGCGTAATTTCAGTATCGATAAAAACATTGCTGTAGGTAAAGAAAAAAGTTTGATCGAACCTTATTTCGCTTACAAAAATGGTGTTTTGAGAGTATCTTACCTGAATTTTCCTGAAGAAAATGTAAGCCTGAATTTTTATGCCAACAACGACTTGGTTTACTCGAAAGAAATTGGTACAAAATTCAATGTTACTGAAGGATATGATCTTTCTAAACTTGACAAAGGATCTTATTCCGTAGTTCTTTCAACAGATAGCAAATCATATTCGTATGATTTAGATCTGAAATAATGAAATTTCATTCATTTTTATAGTGAAGAGCGACTTCGATAGAGGCCGCTCTTTTTTTATTACATGAATGGAGGGGAAACCAGTCCTTCCTTTTCCTTGCCTGGCTAAATGTAAGCCAAAATAAAGTTTAAATTTGCGGGTCAATAAATTAGGACACAATGAGAAGAGACGAGGTTGAGATAATGGCTCCGGTTGGTTCGTACGAATCGTTGATGGCGGCCATTCAGGCAGGTGCCGGATCGGTTTATTTTGGAGTAGAGCAACTAAATATGCGTGCCCGGTCGTCGAATAATTTTACACTCGACGATCTGAAGAAAATAACTGAAATAGCCCATTCGAAAGGAGTAAAGACTTACCTGACAGTTAATGTGGTGGTATTCGATAACGAACTGGATCAGCTTCATAAAATTATTGATGCAGCCAAAGAAGCTGGTATTTCTGCAATTATAGCTTCTGATATTTCGGCTATTTTATACGCCCGCCAGGTTGGCGTTGAGGTGCACATTTCAACGCAGGTGAATATTACGAATATTGAGGCGGTGCGTTTTTACTCGCAATATGCCGATGTGGTGGTTTTGGCCCGCGAAATGAATATTGGACGGGTTTGGGAAATCTCACGTCAAATCAGAGAACAAAATATTACCGGACCTTCGGGACAATTGGTCCAGATC
>JAJZSZ010000483.1 GCA_021849365.1 Bacteroidota bacterium
GTCTGTAGAATAAAGTATTAATGTTGACTCGTCGGTTAAAAGGTCCCCTTTTATGTTTTGTTTGAGTATCGAAAAATCAATCATCTACCGGGAAATTTTAAAAATAAATATGTAGATTTAGAAAAAAATAGTCCAATTTCAGGACTTTTATTGTATAAAAATTGTTTTCGGTGTAACCGGATCAGCTTTTTAATTTCAATTCCGGATACGAAGTTAGGAGAAAATCTTTATCCCAGGCGGTAGTTACCGGAAATTACCCTGATATACCGGGTAGCCCATCTTTCGACTGAACTGATAACAAAACATCTAAAGAAATTCTCATTAAAATCTATCTGCCCGTGGCTCACCACCTACGCCCCAAAAACCAATCAAAATTAACAGCACAGCTTATTTACCTGTATGATACATAAAAAACAAATTATAACAGATGAGAACAGCCTCTTTAAAAGAAATTAAAACGGAACTTTCCCTGCTGCATCCCATGCAGATTAAGGAACTTTGCCTGCGCATGGCCAAATTCAAAAAAGAGAACAAGGAGCTGCTCACTTATCTTTTATTCGAAGCTGAGGATGAAAAAGCATACATCAAAGAGGTAAAATCCGATATAGATCAATTGTTTAAAGAGGTAAACAAAAGCAACTCCTACCTCGCCAAGAAAACCATCCGGAAAATACTCGGGATTGTGAATAAACAGATAAAATATTCAGGTTCCAAACAAACGGAGGTTGAATTGCTGATTCATTTTTGCATAAAATTACGAAAGTTGGGGGTTCCCCTGTATGCAAATACCGCCTTGGGCAATATTTACCTAAGACAACTTCAAAAAACAGAAAAAGCTTTGGCAACGCTCCACGAAGATTTGCAGTTTGACTATGCCGAAGATCTTCAACTTTTACAAAATTGACCCAAAACAAAAGAATTATAATTCAGAGAATAGCAAAGATTTCAACCCCTCAATTTAAATGAATTTGTTATTCCCAATTTTTCTGTCTACATTTCGGTAGCTTATATTACGTAACAGAATTCGGAACCGGCTGTAAAGTTTACCCTGAAACGTTGAAAACCTATAAAAACCGACATGGCAACGATCCGACTAACAACATGTGATAACGCCGTTGAAGCCAATATGATCAAGAACTTGTTAACCAATGAAGGGATAACATGCTTCCTGACCAATGAAAATTTCACTTCATTGATGCCTAATTACACTGGGATGATGGGTGCAGGGATCCAGATAATGATAGATGAAAAGGATGCTGAAAAGGCATCCGGGTTTCTTGCCTCCCGAACCGGAGAAGCAGAACTTACATGCCCGAATTGCAATTCGACCAATGTGACTTTTGGTTTAGGATTGAACCAATTTAAGAAAATCTTCTTTATTCTTTTATCTGCATTAACATTCACTCCGCTTAGTAACCTGAAGAATACATTTTATTGCAGAGACTGCAAGACTGAATTCAAAAGATAAATCAACATTTAAACTTGATTCTGCCTACCCTATAAGTAGACTTCAATTTAAAACAGATCAAGCGATTGCATTCTCTATCGGGTATCCGAATACGACAGTTCTAACTCAAACATCAATAACATGAAATACCCACGAGAAAATATTCAGACCAACCGGAAATGATTATGTAGGTATTCCATTTGACCGTTAAAAAACAAATGAAAAACAGATGAAAAATCAATTGGCCATTCTATGGGCAATAATTGTCATTGCTCTCATTTCTTCCTGCGGTCCAGGTGCAGAAGAAAAATCAATCTGCGAAAAAGCCAGGCAGGATTCTTTAGCCGCACCCCAGGCTGAGAAAAAAGTAAACTATGAGGAAAAAGCTAAGAAAAAAATCGAAACGGGCGAAAAGCTCCTTTTGGAACATCCTGTTAAGGGGACAGAGAACATATTAATCCCTGCACCACCACCTGTGGTTACCAGGGAAGCCGAAGGAACGTTGGTCTATTATTGTCCGGAAAGGATGTTGGAAAATTCGCACAACAATATTTCAGTGACCATTACGAAAGCGGCCCTGAAGGATGCTATCGATCAACTAAACAAAAAGGTCGAAGCAACAACAGGCAAATCCGGAATGGCTATTCATACAGATCCTGTTTCCTATAATCGCATTTTTCTTTGGGAAAAGACAAGGGAAAAAATCGTCGTAAACTGATATAAAGTATTTTCTTCCTATTTCATTAAACTGATTTGGATACGAGAATTAAATCGTAACTTGCTACCTCAAACGGAGCAATAATTTAAAAACATGACGGGAACAGACAAGTTAATCAATGTATTTACCGGTAGCGTAGTAACTGTAAATCTACTTAAAGACGAACTGGAGTCTATCGGGATTGTCGGAATAATCCGGGATGATTTTAATTCAGGAGCTGTCGCCGGTTTTCCAGGGGGACTCCCATCAGCCATTGATTTGTACATTCAGGAGCTCGATCTGGAGCAAGCGGCGCCCATCATTGATGAATTTATCCGGCAAAACCGGGATTAATTTATTTCATCTGCCTGCAAGTTTATGAACAAGAGCAATATCCAGACCGAAATTGACGCCTGTTATTTGTACCGGAAACTGGCGGAAAACGAGTCTGATGCAACTATTTCAAAAGTGTTCCGAAGCATGAGCGGGATTGAAAAAGGTCATGCGGAGGCTTTTGCCAGAAAAGAAAAAATCAATTTAGAAAACTTAATACAACCTTCGTGGAGGGCCAAAACCCTCAACTTGATCGGCAAAATATTCGGGTACGATTATGTTTTAGGTGCGTTGATGGATACCGAAAAAAACCTTTCCAATGCGATTATTTCGTTCAAGAAAAAGAGCAACGTTGAAATTACTGGCTCTGAAACCAATCATGTAAAAATCCTTCGGGCATTGATCGATCAGGAGGGAAAAATAACAGGTTCTCAACTGGCAAAATTTGAAACCAGGCACCGTTCGGTGGGTGGAAATGCCATAAGGGCAGCGGTGTTGGGCGGCAATGACGGCTTGGTTTCCAATTTTAGTCTGGTGATGGGGATCGCCGGCGCCACCTCCGGGCAACAAGGCGTTTTATTGGCAGGACTG
>JAJZSZ010000484.1 GCA_021849365.1 Bacteroidota bacterium
CGATGCTATTTGTAGTAGCCATACCCAAATCGTTGTGGCAGTGTGTCGAGATAATCGCTTTGTGAATGTTCGGCACATTGTCAACTAAGTATTTGATTTTTGCACCAAATTCAACGGGCAGAGTATAACCGGTAGTATCCGGAATATTCACGACGGTTGCACCGGCTTTGATAACAGCCTCAACCACGCGAGCCAGATATTCATTTTCAGTACGGCCAGCATCTTCGGCATAAAATTCAACATCCTCAACGTATTTCTTTGCATATTTCACCGCTGCAATCGCACGTTCGATGATTTCGTCAGGATTTGAATTGAGCTTGTGATGAATGTGGTAAAATGAAGTTCCAATACCGGTGTGTATACGGCCTTTCTTTGCAAATTTTAGTGCTTCAGCAGCCACATCAATGTCTTTTTCAACTGCGCGGGTGAGGGCACAAATGGTTGGCCATGTAACCGCTTTAGAGATCTCAACTACCGAATTGAAATCGCCCGGACTTGAAATCGGGAAACCGGCTTCAATCACGTCGACGCCCAATTCTTCCAAGGCGCGCGCCACTTCAATTTTTTCAACGGTGTTCAACTGACATCCGGGAACCTGCTCGCCATCGCGCAAGGTGGTGTCGAAAATGTACAATCTGTCGCTCATAGTATTTGTATTTATCGTTGTTTCAAATTTTATATTCAAGAAAAAAGGCCATCCCCTGTTTTGAGAATGGCCTTATAAAAGCTCTTTATAGTTTTACCCATACCATCCTCAATCGCGCATCCAAATTAGAATACCGAGAATAAGACCTAGTAGGGAAATGTTATTAAAACCTGTCATTTATGAAAAATTTGATGCAAATATGACACTAATTTTTTAAAATGAAAACAAAATCAACTTTTTTATTCGAATTAATAAGAAAAAGATAAACTAGTCTGAATTTAAAATATTGAATTATTCTCAGTTCGCTTAAAACAAGAAAAAAACGGGAATGTTCAACCTTGTTTTTATGAATACATAACATTTCTTAGTCAGCTTATTTGTAAATTTAATAATGGAAAGCCTCTTTTAAAGTTAAACCCGATGGAACAATACATTGTCTTTGTCATTCTCAGTTTTATTCTGATTGTTTTATCGAGAAAAACGCTATTTCGTTTAAAAAGTCATGGGTTTTACCGATTTCTATGCTGGGAATGTATGGCCTGGCTTCTGGCAAACAATTTCAAATATTGGTTCAACGAACCATTAAGCATTAATCAGCTTTTCTCATGGACATTTCTATTTGTTGGTTTATACCTTGTTATATCCGGAGCTATAATGTTAAAAAACGCAGGTAAACCAACCCAAACCAGGACTGACGAATCTCTGTATGCGTTCGAAAAAACAACAGAATTAGTCGAGACCGGAATCTTCCATTACATCAGGCACCCGCTATACTCATCGCTAATTTTTCTCACTTGGGGAATTTTGCTTAAAAATCCTGAATTCCGTTTAATTCCATTTGCAGTTTTAGCAACCCTATTTCTATACCTGACAGCTATTTCCGACGAAAAAGAATGCATCGCTTACTTCGGCGAAAAATATATGACTTACCGTAAAAAGACCAAAATGTTTATCCCCTTTTTATTCTGAACGCAAATCTTTCTGATGTTCAGTTCAATCCTGTTTGGTCTTGCGTTTGTCAGAAAAATCCAAACCTAAAATTTCTATTTTTAGGCACACAAAAAACCAAACCATGCCTTACCGTTCATTGTTTTTCATCGCACTTTTTTTCAGACTCCAGCTTTTTGCTCAAGATCGCGAAAAGGCCATTCTGAAAACATTTCATTCCATCTCGAGCCACGATTTGCTCAACTATGCCGCTGAGTTAAGTTCCGACACCTACAAAGGCCGCCTTTCGGGTTCTCCTGAATACATTCAGGCTGCCCAATGGGTTGCCGATCAGTTAAAACAAGCCGGAGCAAAACCCGGAATGAGCGATGGAGGCTATTTCCAATGGTTCCCGAATGCCTATTGCGAAGTATTCTCTCCCGGAAGCGTCGCGCTACTCGATGCTAAAAATAAGCCTATCAAAAACTATAAGTTTCCTGATGATTTCTTTCCAGGATCGAATTCCGCATCAGGCAAAGTTTCAGGTGAAATTGTCTATGCAGGGTTTGGCATTTCTGCTCCTGAATTAGGTTACGACGATTATAACGGACTTGACGTGAAAGGTAAAATCGTTTTACTCGACACTGGCCTACCTTACACAAAAAACGATTCAATCCTGAAACAGTGGGAGCCATACAGTTATCACCGCTATAAATTTAAATGCGCAAAAGAACTCGGTGCCGCAGGCTTGCTTTATGTGAGCAAAATTGTCAACCCGAACACCTCGTACCTCGACGGATTCGTGTATGCCCATATCAGCGAGCAGGTTGCCGAAGAGCTTTTCGCCTCATCGGGACAAAAATATGCCGAAGTACACGCCGGAATTATGAAAAACATCCAACCCAATTCTATACTCCTGAATAAAAAAGCACAAATTTCAGCCTCCACTAAAAACCATCCCGACAGCCGCTCGTGCAACGTGATTGGTATTGTTGAAGGGTCGGATCCCGT
Organism: Bacteroidota bacterium; assembly: GCA_021849365.1. Taxonomy (GTDB): domain Bacteria; phylum Bacteroidota; class Bacteroidia; order Bacteroidales; family Prolixibacteraceae; genus Aquipluma. The sequence continues at coordinate 2,585 of JAJZSZ010000484.1, forward strand.
GCTGAAAAACGAAGCCATTATTATTGGTGGACACCTCGATGCAGTTGGAAGTCCGGGCTGCATTTTTCCCGGAGCGCTCGACAATGCCTCGGGATCAGCCGATATTTTGGCGGCCGCCAAAGCCTTGGCCAATTCGGAGATTAAACCGGGAAGAACCATCATTTTCGTGTTTTTTGGCGGAGAGGAATGCGGACTTCTGGGGAGCATTCAATATGCCGAATCGCCAGTCTGGCCGAAGGAAAAGGTCGTTTGCATGATCAATTTGGATATGGTTGGCAACGGAAGCGGATTTAATCTTTCTGCAGGCAAAACGTATCCGGAAATTTTGCTACATTTTGCCGACGCCAACACGAAATACATCCATCGCGACTTTAACGCCACTGAAGCCAGAATTAACAACGGCAGGCCGCGAACCGACGGTGCAGTTTTCAAAAAAGCCGGCTACAAAACCTCGCGATCACGCTGCATT
>JAJZSZ010000064.1 GCA_021849365.1 Bacteroidota bacterium
ATTTTAAAATGCACAGCTATAAGTCGCTGATGACGCTTGCCGGCATTTTATTCATTCCGGTAGGGCTTATCTTCCTCCAGAATGATACAGGTTCCGCCATAGTTTTCGGGGTGTTTATTCTAGTTCTATACCGCGAAGGCCTTAATGGGCTTGTACTTTTTTTTAGTTTTCTCATTGCTTTGGTGTTCATCCTGACTATGATTCTCGACCCATTTATCACCATACTAATCCTTTCGGTGGCAGCTCTTATCATCAATTACCTGTTAAAAAAGAAACTCCAGCGGGCATTGATTGGGACAGCCGTTTTCTTTGGCATTTTCGGTGGATTATGGCTCCTCAATTATATTTTAGGCGGGTCGGTAAGTCCGATCGTATTTATCCTGGTTGCTGCCATATTAACATCGGCCATGTTTTTTACCTGGGCCATCATGTTGCACAAAAGGAGCCTCGCCATTTTAATCGGAATTTACCTTGGCTCCGTTTTGTTTTCGGTATCGGTCGATTACGTTTTTCACAACATTATGGAGCAGCATCAGCGCGACCGTATTAATGAATTACTTGGAATCCAGTCCGACGTTTTGGGTACGGGTTATAATGTGAACCAATCGAAAATTGCCATTGGATCGGGTGGATTTTTCGGCAAAGGATTTTTACAGGGAACGCAAACCAAATTCGATTTTGTTCCTGAACAAGACACAGACTTTATCTTCTGCACCGTTGGTGAAGAATGGGGATTCGTTGGAACAACAGCTGTGATTTGCCTATTTATGGCATTGCTGATGCGTATTATCTTCCTTGCTGAGCGCAACCGGTCGAGATTTAGCCGGGTTTATGGCTATTGCGTCGCGGTTATCTTATTTTTTCACTTTGCAGTAAATATAGGAATGACCATAGGCTTGGCGCCGGTAGTAGGGATACCTCTGCCCTTTTTCAGCTACGGAGGCTCGTCGCTCTGGTCGTTCACCCTTCTTCTGTTCATTTTCGTCAGGCTCGATGCCAGCCGTTTCGAACAGCTGAGTTTCTAAAGACTGGAGGATTGATGGACTGAAGGATTGATTTCGGTCTACACTTTTACGTCAGGTTTTGAAATCTGAACAGCAAAATCCGTTTCTACATATGCTATCACTTCAGCGAAGAAACTCCTGAATAAGGACTCAAACTGGTCGTATTCCTCGTGTAAGACCTGCATAGCCCATTCGGTCTTTGGAGGCAATGAAGTACGACGCGACATGATTTCCAAAACCTGATGCAGGTTCTCACGCTTTGCATACGATTCCAGTCTTTTATGCTGAATCAGGAAAGGCAGAAACTGCTTGACCCGAAATGGTAAAAGTCTGAAATTAGATAAAAACACGGCGTGAGCATGTTTGGCCATCTGCCGTAAAGTATGCGATGAGTAATCACTCCAGTTGGCAGCCAGAAAGTGATCAAAAAAAACATCGGTAATAATTCCGGCATAACGGCCATATCCTGGTTTCACTAAATCAATGCATTTTCTGACCTCAGGATGCTGATCGGTAAACTGATCGATACTTCGGTGCAGCCGGATTCCAAAAGCTACCTCATCAGGATAATTAAGGTATTTGTTTCCTTTAACGTAATCGCCAATAAAATTGCCCAATATAATTTCGTCTGATTCGCCTGACAAATAAATATGTGCCAAATAATTCATTGTTATCCAGTCCTGTTCATTCTGAAATAAAAAACATACAAAGATGTGAATTGTTGCCCCAAAGTAACGTGAAAACCTTATCTCATTTTTTCGTTTTTTTTCTATCTTGCCAACGTTTTAAAAAGAGAATATGCCCAGGAAAATTGCAGCATTTGGTGAATTGCTTTGGGATCTCCTGCCCTCAAGAAAAGTTTTAGGCGGCGCTCCTGCCAACTTCATCTACCGGATTAATTCATTTGGAGATCACGGAACATTACTGAGCAAGGTCGGGAACGACAAAGCTGGCAGGGTGGCCCGCGAAACCCTTCGCAACATGGGCGTTTCCGACGAAAACGTACAAACCGACTATTATTTTCCAACCGGATCGGTAAAGGTTAAAATTGACGAATTTGGCAATGCCGACTACCACATTTTAACCGATGTAGCCTACGACCATATCGAAATCAACACCGAAATGATGGATGCCTTTAGTCAGGCCGATTGTGTCTGCTTTGGCACATTGGTTCAACGCTACGGGATATCAAAAAACACGCTGCGCGAACTGATTCACGAAGCGCCAGATGTAGTCAAGTTTCTGGATATTAATCTCCGGAAGAAATGCTACACGGCTTCATCGATTGAAGACAGCCTCAAAATGGCTGACATTTTGAAAACTAACGACAATGAATTATTAATAACCAAAGAGTTGTTAGGTTTGAAAAACGAAAACCTGAAGAAGCTTGCACAGGAAGTCATCGAAAAATATAACCTGAAGATTATTCTCTGCACCCTTGGAGCCAATGGTGCCTTTTGCATAACTGATAAAAACGAATTCTTCTACGATCCAGGACATGAAATCGAACTTGTTGATACGGTAGGTTCGGGCGACGCCTTTTCAGCCGGGTTCGTGCATTATTACATGAACGGTCATCCGATTAACGAAGCACTTCGCTTTGGAAATGCAGCAGGAGCCATGGTTGCCACAACAACCGGAGCTACTACCCCAATCGGGAAAAATGAAATCATCAGCTTCATGCTTCAGACTCACAAACGTAACTCAATACAACTTTAGTCCAAATTCGGATCACCGATCACTTCAACTATAGCTACCTCTTCCCAATCCGAATTATTCCGGCCTGAGCCATAGTCATCAGCAATACTCCGGCAACAGTAATTGCACCACCCCACAGCTGAACTGTCAATGGGAATTTATCCAGATAGAAATAGCCAATAATTAAAACAAAAATACCTTTTAAACTCTGTATGATTGAAGAGCGTGATGCGGTTATAAACCGGTAAGAATAGAAGAAAGACAGCAACCCCACAAATGCCCCGAAGAAAGCCCCCAACGCGATATTTTGGAATGCAACAATCGGAATGATTACTGATTGTCCGCTCCTTAGAAAATAGCACAAAAAGAACAGGAATATCCAGGCATTTGAATTCAGGTTAAACACTTCAGGACTTACCTTTTCAACATTCTTTTTGGCAATAATGCCAACCGATGCGGCGAAAAAAGTGTTTAGAACCACTAATCCTGTTCCCGGAATAAAGAACTTCCGCCAGTCGAGTTCTCCGGAATAGCTTATCACAAAAGCTCCGCCAATAGCCATACAGGCGCCAATGACTTCAATCAATGAAAACCGCTCTTTCAAAAAAGTAATGGCCAAAAGCGACATGAAAACCGGAAACAAATTCCCCAGAAAGGAGGTTACCGAGGGATCGGGAATGGCTCGTATAGACATGAAGAAAGTGACATTCGACAAAATATCGATTACTCCAAGGATTACCAGCAAGCGAATCACTTCCTTCGGAACTGCCCGAAACTGCTTCAATTTACCACTTGTCAATGCTAAAACCAGGTTAAGCAGAAACCCTAACCCAAAATAGTAAAACCCAAACTGTGCCAATTCAACCTGATTCAACCCAGCCTTGCTAAACACATAAAGGCTCGAAAATGCAATGGTACCAACCAATGCAAAAACATATCCCTTCCACTCCTGCGATTTATATCCTGTCATTTTGAAAATAAAAAAGAGAAACCTCATTCGAGATTTCTCTTTCTAAAATTATGCTATTTTTTGAATTACAGGCGCTTTTTAATCGCTTTTGTTGCTTCTTCGTAACCTGGTTTTTCGAGCAAGGCAAACATGTTCTTTTTGTAGGCCTCAACTCCAGGCTGGTCGAAAGGATTAACTCCAAGAGTATATCCACTCAAACCGCAAGCCAGTTCGAAGAAATAAATAACCTGACCCAGATAATATTCGTTCAGTTTTGGAAGTACCAGCTGAATGTTTGGCACACCACCGTCAACGTGAGCCAACATGGTTCCCAGTTCAGCCATTTTATTTACTTCGTCAACACGTTTTCCGGCAAGGAAATTCAAACCGTCCAAATCGGCTGGGTCATTCGGAATACGAACTTCGCGATCAGGACTTGCAATTGAAAGTACAGTCTCGAACAAAGTACGTTCACCTTCCTGAATGTATTGCCCCATCGAGTGCAGGTCAGATGAAAAATCAACCGATGCAGGGAAAATACCCAAACCGTCTTTTCCTTCACTTTCGCCGTAAAGCTGTTTCCACCATTCGGCCAGGAAGTGAAGTTTTGGGTTATAGTTTACAAGGATTTCAACCTTTTTACCGCTTTTGTACAATTCGTTACGAACGGCAGCATATTGGGCAGCAATATTTTCTTCGAAAGGAACATTTACTCCGGTTGCATTCTGCATATCAACTGCACCCTGAACCAATGCACGAATATCGAATCCGGCAACAGCAATGGCTAACAAACCTACAGGAGTTAACACTGAATAACGACCACCAACATCATCAGGAATAACAAAGGTTTTGTAACCTTCAGTTGTAGCCAGTGAACGCAATGCTCCACGTTTTTCGTCGGTAACAGCCACGATACGTTCTGTAGCTTCAGCTTTGCCGTATTTCTCTTCGATATCCTGTTTCAACAAACGGAAAGCCAATGCAGGCTCAGTTGTTGTACCAGATTTCGAAATAACAGCCATGGCATATTCTTTTGTTTTCAGCAACTCGCGAAGCTCGAAAAGGTAATCTTCGCTGATGTTTTGTCCGGCAAAAAGAATAAATGGACTTTTGCGTTCTTTCAGGTGTGCAAAGCTATCCGACAATGCATCAACAACTGCTTTTGCTCCAAGGTATGAACCTCCAATACCAATAACCACAAAAATGTCGATATTTTTTGCCACCAGTTTAGCAGCAGTAGATTCATAATCGGCAAGCTCAGCTTCCGAAATCGAAGTTGGCAAAGTTGTCCAGCCTAAAAAGTCATTACCTTTTCCGGTTTTATTAAAAAGTGCACGATTATGATTCTCAATCGCCTCTTTGTAAGCATAAACTGAGTCTTTTGAAATAAAATCAAAAGTCTTATCAAAATTTAAAGAAATCTTATTCATTTTATTCAACTATAAGGAGTTATCTAAGGTTTTCAGTTAATAATCTGATTTCAATAGCCGGGGAAATGTTTTCGTACAGGATGTTGTAAACTGCTTCAGCAATAGGCATATTTACCCTGAATTCTTCATTAATTTCCTTAATGCACTTGGCCGCATAATAACCTTCGGCAACCATGTGCATCTCGAGTTGGGCTGAACGAACCGAATAACCTTTCCCAATCATTGTTCCAAAGGTACGGTTTCGCGAAAATTGGGAGTAAGCAGTGACCAATAAATCGCCCAAATATGCAGAACTCTTAATATCGCGTGTTATGGGATGTACTTTATCAACAAATCGTTTGATCTCCTGAATGGCGTTCGAAATCAAAACAGCCTGGAAATTATCGCCATAGCGCAAGCCATGAACAATTCCTGAGGCAATAGCCACCACATTCTTCAGTACCGAAGCATATTCGGTTCCGTAAATATCGTCAGAAACATGGGTACGGATGTACGGACATTCCAACCGGAATGCAAAAGCACGGGCTTTTTTAACATCAGGACAGGCAATCGTGAGGTACGACAAACGTTCCAAAGCCACTTCCTCGGCATGACATGGCCCGGCAATAACACCAATCCGTTCGTAAGGAATATTGAAATATTGGTGAAGATATTGCCCCACAATCAGGTTATCCTCCGGAACAATCCCTTTGATGGCCGAAACCACAAATTTCTGTGATATATCGACTGTCAGGTTAGCCATGGCATCCTTCAGGAAGGCTGATGGGATAGCCAGAATAACCAGATCAACATCTTCAACTGCCTTGTTCAGGTCGGTAAAAAAATTTAATCGGCTGACATCGAACTCTACTCCACGGAGGTAACTGGGATTGTGTTTAAAGCGATTGAAAAGCTCAATATTTTCAGGGTTTCGGAAGTACCAATTGATGCTGTCAACATTGTGCAAAAGGATCTTTGCCAATGCAGTAGCCCAACTTCCACTCCCGATTATTGCTATTTTTGAGTTTGAGAACATTTCTACATTTAGAAGTTACGACAACCACTTAGTTACTTCTTCCATCGAAGGGTTGTCTAAACCCAGTTTATTTTTTTTGTTGAATCCACAAATGTCGTTAAAAAACTTCCCGATTTTAATTTCTTTCAAATCTTTAACTTTTTTTAACCCTATTTGCCTGATTACCGGGATCCACTCGGCCGGAATGCCTAATTCCAGGAACTTTTCGTCCGAATCACTGGTTTCAGCAGCCTTCTCGGGTTTCATCTGCGGGAAGAATAACACATCCTGAATCGACAAGTTATTGGTCATAAACATGGTCAAACGATCGATACCAATTCCCATTCCTGAAGTTGGTGGCATACCATATTCCAATGCGCGCAGGAAGTCCTGATCGATAAACATGGCCTCGTCATCACCTTTTTCCGACAAACGCATCTGGTCTTCAAAACGCTCGCGTTGATCAATCGGATCATTCAATTCAGAATAAGCATTGGCCAGCTCTTTTCCATTTACCATCAACTCAAAACGTTCGGTCAATCCTTCAATTGAGCGGTGTTTCTTGGTAAGCGGCGACATTTCAACCGGGTAATCGGTAATAAATGTTGGCTGAATATAGTGGTGTTCGCATTTTTCGCCGAAAATCTCGTCGATGAGTTTTCCCTTTCCCATGGTTGGATCAGGATCCAATCCAAGCTGTTTACAAATTTCACGAAGTTCATCTTCCGATTTGCCGGCAATATCATATCCGGTGTGCTCTTTAATGGCATCGTACATGCTTACACGTTTGAACGGACGTTTGAAATCGATCACTTTGTCGCCAAGCTGAACCTGAGTTGTTCCATGTAAAGCCAAAGCAACTCGTTCGATCATTTCTTCGGTAAAGTTCATCATCCATTTGTAGTCCTTGTAAGCTACATAAATTTCCATTACCGTAAATTCAGGATTGTGTGTGCGGTCCATTCCTTCATTTCTGAAGTCTTTGGCAAACTCGTAAACACCATCGAATCCGCCAACGATAAGGCGTTTCAGATAAAGTTCGTTGGCAATACGGAGATATAACGGGATATTTAAAGCATTGTGGTGCGTAATAAACGGACGGGCAGTTGCTCCTCCTGGAATGGATTGCAAAATCGGAGTTTCAACTTCAAGATAACCTTGTTCGTTGAAGAACTGACGCATGGTATTGATGATCTTCGTCCGTTTCAGGAAAGTATCTTTTACCTGCGGATTCACAATCAAATCGACATATCGCTGGCGATAACGGAACTCGGCATCGGTCACGGCATCAAAAGTCTGGCCGTCTTTTTCTTTAACAACCGGAAGCGGACGAAGCGATTTGCTCAAAACAACAAATTCTTTCACATGAATCGACAATTCACCTACCTGGGTAATAAAGGCAAAACCTTTAACCCCAACGATGTCACCAATATCAAGCAATTTCTTAAATACATCGTTATAAAGGCTTTTGTCTTCATCCGGACAAATTTCATCGCGGTTAATGTACAGCTGCAACTTTCCGGTTGAGTCCTGTAACTCGGCAAACGAAGCTTTTCCCATAATACGGCGGCTCATAATACGGCCAGCCAAAACTACTTCCTGATAGTTATTCAGTTCAGGCTTATAATTCTCTTTTATTTCCGAAGTGGTTACGTTTACGGGGAATTCAGCTGCCGGGTATGGATCAATTCCCATTTCCCGCATTTTTTGCAAGGAGTTACGCCTTACAAGTTCCTGTTCGCTTAATTCAGATATGCTCATTTCGTTCAGACTGTTTGAATTTTAGAAAAATGTTCGGCAAAGATAGCAATTATTGCATATTAGAAATGACCATGATCGCTGAGTTTCAAATATGCGTAATTTGTGTTTTTTCAACACTTAAAATTTGGATAGGAAGCTTCTGAAAAGAGCAACAGGACTGTATTTCCGATTGCGTTTTTTTGCCACAAAAGAGCACAAAAAAATATTTGAAAAATATCGAAAAATCATGCAGAATTAATTAGCACAGCTAAGGTTTTGAGGCGATGAACATTACAACAGAAAGCGCCAGATTCTGTTAACAAAATGTGAATTAATGAGCCTGAATTTAATTTCGCGTTCTAAGTTCATTTTCTATCTTTGAGAAATTTTTTACTCAAAATAGGGTTGCTCTGAAATAACGCGAATGGACAAAGTCTGGAATATTAAAAAAGAAGGCGATATTAACATCATCAAGCATTTATCGGTTGCGTTAAATGTTGATATGGTAATTGCCAATCTTTTAGCACAAAGAGGCATTACCAATTATGCCGAAGCCCAGGCTTTTTTCAGACCAAAGCTATCCGACCTGCACGATCCATTCCTGATGAAAGATATGGATAAAGCTGTGGAGCGACTCGAACTGGCAATCGACAACCAGGAAAAAGTCCTGATTTACGGCGATTATGACGTTGACGGTACCACCTCGGTAGCCATGATGTACCAGTTTTTGCGCAGCCGACTGAAAAATCTCGATTACTATATTCCCGACCGCTACTCCGAAGGATACGGTATCTCGAAAACCAGTATTTTGTATGCTGCCGAGCAAAAGATTAGCCTGGTCATTGTTTTGGACTGTGGAATTAAAGCAGTTGAAAAAATACAGATGGCTAAAGATTTAGGCATCGATTTCATTATTTGCGACCACCACAATCCAGGTGATGTTATTCCAAATGCTGTTGCAGTGCTTGATCCCAAAAGGCCAGACTGTTCCTACCCATACAAAGAATTATCGGGCTGTGGTGTAGGTTTCAAATTACTTCAGGCGTTTTCAAAGCGAAATAATATACCGTTTGCAGAACTGACTGAGTTGCTCGATTTACTTGTGGTAAGTATTGCTTCAGACATTGTTCCGGTAACCGGAGAAAACCGCGTATTGGCACACTTTGGGCTGAAAAAACTCAACACTTCTCCAAGTATTGGACTTAAAACCATCATGCAATATTCGGGACTGAATACTGAAGAAAAATCAGTGAGTGATATTGTCTTTAAAATTGGTCCTCGTCTGAATGCTTCCGGAAGGATTGAACACGGGAAGAAATCAGTTGCCATACTTACGGCTACCAACGAGCAGGAAGCGTTGCTTTTGGGCGACGAAATCAACTCGTACAATGAAATCCGTAAAACTCTTGACCGCGACATTACCCAGGAAGCCTTGGAAATGATTAAACGCGACCCGGAGCACGAATCGAAAAATGCAACCGTACTTTATAACCGCGACTGGCACAAAGGAGTTGTTGGTATTGTGGCATCGCGCCTCACCGAGCATTTCTACCGACCAACTGTGGTTTTAACCGAATCGAACGGACTGGCTACTGGCTCAGCCCGGTCAATCCGCGATTTTGATTTGTACGAGGCCATTGGAGCCTGCAGCGATTTGCTCGAATCGTACGGAGGTCATATGTACGCTGCCGGACTAACCTTGAAAATTGAGAATATTTATGAGTTCTCGCGTCGTTTCGAGGAAATAGTTACCAAACAAATAACCAACCAGCAGCAAACCGAGGCGATTGAAGCTGATGCTAAAATCTACCTCTCGGAAATTACGCCAAAATTCTACCGCATTCTGAAGCAATTTGCACCATTTGGTCCACACAACATGGTTCCGGTATTTATTACCGAGAATGTGCTCGACAGTGGAACCAGTCGTCCGGTTGGAAAAAACATGGAACACCTGAAACTCGATCTGATTGAACCCACAAGCACGTCCTCTCAATTCTCGGGCATTGCATTCAACCAGGCACAACATTTCGAGTCGATCAACCAAGGATTACCATTCGATATTTGCTACTCGATTGCCGAAAATGAATTCCGCGGAAAAACAAACCTTCAGCTTTATATCCGCGACATCAAGACCAAATCGTATTAAAAGGTCTGCTCCCTCCTTATTTTCTTTTTTCAGGATTTCAGAAGTGCCAATAAAATTGACTCCTGAACTATAAAAACTGTATTTTTGGGTATTATTCACCAACAATTAATTCACCATGAGAAATAATTCATTTTGCGCAGGTTTTAGTGGCAAGTTCCACGGCCTGATGCTCGCACTTGCCTTGCTTATTGTCATTCCGTTTTATTCGCAGGGCGGCAATACCAACGCGGAAGAACAACCCATTATCGGCCGCTGGGATCTTACCGTTCAAATGAACAATCAATCGGCACCTTCGTGGCTCGAAGTAAAACTTTCAGGTATAAAAACACTGGTTGGATACTTCGTAGGAGATGCCGGAAGTGCCCGCCCAATCTCGAAAGTAAACTTTAAGGATGGAAAAGTTTCTTTTAGCATTCCTCCACAATGGGACAACTCCGATAACGATATGGTTTTTGAAGGTACCCTTGAAAACGACAAACTAACCGGAGTAATCACATCCTGTTCGGGAACAAAATATAACTTCACCGGCGAACGTGCACCATTGTTGAAAAGAGCAAATACATCGCCAGAATGGGGAAAGCCAATTACCCTTTTCAATGGGAAAAATTTGGATGGCTGGCATCCTCAAAAGCCAAATAACCAATGGGTGGCTGAAGGTGGAATCCTGAAAAGTCCAAAACCCGGGACCAACTTAATTACTGATCAAAAATTCGACGATTTTAAACTCCATATCGAATTCCGTTACCCTGAAGAAGGAAATACTGGGATTTATCTGAGAGGAAGATATGAAGTTCAGGTTGAAGACAGTAAAAGGAAAGAACCTGCATCGATTTACCTAGGTGGAATATATGGGTTCCTTACACCAAATGAAAATGTTGCCAAAGCACCTGGCGAGTGGCAAACATACGACATTACACTTATTGGACGCCGAGTGACCATTGTTGCCAACGGCAAAGCCATCATTACCGACCAAATCATCCCCGGCATAACCGGAGGTGCTATTGACAGTAAAGAAGGTGAACCCGGACCAATTATGCTTCAAGGCGATCACCGTCCGGCTGAATTCCGCAACATTGTGATTACTCCGGCAAAATAAAAATAGCCCTTCATCTAAAAAGAAATGCCTGCATTCGAATCTGAATGCAGGCATTTCTTTTATAACAATATCAGTTGTTTATTCATTCATCAAATTTGCTTTGCGAAGCACCCAGAAAATCAGAGATAGAACAACACCCACAACAGCTGCGAATGCCATTCCTTTTAATTGCACTGAACCAATGCTGATACTGGCACCGCTAACACCAACAACGAAAGTGATTGCGCCAAGCACCATATTGCTGTTTTTGCTGAAATCAACTTTTTGTTCTACAAACATACGGAACCCCTGAACTGCAATTACACCATAAAGTAACATAGTGATTCCGCCCATTACCGGACCAGGAATCGTTGAAATAGCCGCAGAAACTTTCCCTATCAAAGAGAATGCAATTGCCAGTAAAGCAGCACCGCGAATAATCCAAACAGAGTAAACACGGGTAATAGCCATAACTCCAATATTCTCGCCATAGGTGGTATTTGGAGGAGAACCTGCAAATCCTGACAATATATTACTAACGCCATCGCCAAGCAATGACCGGTGTAAGCCTGGATTTTCCATTAAATCCGATTCTGTAATTTTACCGGTTACAATAAGGTGACTAATATGTTCGGCCAACACAACAATACATGCAGGAGCAATAATTAAAATGGCATTCAAATCAAAAACCGGAGTTTGAAACTTTGGAAGCGCAAACCAAGCAGCATTGGCAATGGCAGCGGTATCAACCATACCCATACCCAAAGCGAGCAGGTAACCTGCAATTACAGCAAACAAAATCGGAATAACAGCTAGAAATCCTCTGAACAAAACCGATCCGGCGATACCTACCAACAAAGTAAACATTGAAACAATCACAGTATTCGTGTTCATCACAAATTCCTGACCTGCACTGGCAGCCAACCCAGCCTGCTGAGCAGCAACAGGAGCCAGCTCCAACCCGATAATGGCCACTACAGCACCCATCACAGCTGGTGGCATCACAATGTCAATCCATTTGACACCCCAGTATTTTACGACAAACGAAATGGCAACAAAGAATAATCCGAAGAAAATAAAGCCGGATTGTGCATGTGTAAATCCTCCATAAGTACCAATAACAAGCAATGCCGGTGAAATAAATGCAAAACTGGAGCCGAGATATGCCGGAATTCCAGCCTTGGTAAACAAGGTGTAAATAATGGTACCAATACCATTCATTAATAGCGCAATTGCAGGATCAATTCCTAAAAGAATTGGAACAAGAATGGTGGCACCAAACATTGCTGTTAAGTGCTGAAAACTAAGCGGTAAGCTTTCCAATACAGGCAGCTTCTCGTGAATGCCAATAATTCGTCTTGCCATTTGTGATTCTCCTTTGATTAAAGTTTAGTTTTTACAATTGATTTTATTTGGATTTGGTTAAAATCGGATGAAAATAATAATAGTTTTGAATCTGATCTTCCCGAAAAACAATTAGATATTAGTCAGTTTTCAACATATCAAAAAATAAGTCAGGACTCTACTTCAAGTAGAATCCTGACTCTGAAACAAATATTTTTTAGTTTGGCTATCGGGCGAGGAGCTGAAGTAAATTGGCTTCAAGTTCTTTCCCTGAAATGTTTTTTCCAATAAAAACCAGCTTACTGAAACGCTCATTATCTCCCCAGGGCTTTCCTACTTCGAACATAAACGAACTGCGTACCGCATGAAAAACAAACTGATCTTCGGTCTGATCGAAACTCATAACGCCTTTTACCCTAAAAACTCGTTCCCGATTGAAATAGAGGTAATTCTGCATCCATAATCCAAATTTATTGACGTCGAAACTACCATTAAACGTAAAACCAACCGATGAAATATCGTGTTTGTGCGTTGTCTGGCCTAGACGCGGATTGTGAATAAACGACCGTTGCGCGGACAGGTCTTTTGAAGGAACATCAATCCCGCAAAACGACAAGGTAGATTTTCCGATAACTTCTCCTGAAAACGAATTGGTGCCCAATACCTCGATATTATCAACAGTGCAATAAATTGTCTTCTCCTGACGGGCCATCGGATTTACAGTATTGATCAAATCGCTATGGCGAGCAAGGTATTCCGGATGAACACAATCGGTTTTGTTTATCAGCACCAAATCGGCCAATGCCAGCTGAAGTCTGATTTCTGGTTGTTCCTCGTATAAATCCTCCATATTTTCGGCATCAACCACACAAATCACACTGTCTATTTTGAACCGTTCCTGAATAGAACTTCCCGAAACAAAAGCGTCAACAATTCCTGAAGGATCTGCAATCCCGGTAGTTTCAACCAATAAATGATCGAATTCGTAAGAACTGCCCAATAACTTTTCGAGAGTCAGCAAAAAATCTTCGCCCAACGAGCAGCAGATACACCCATTATTCAATTCAAAAATCGATTCCGAAGCTGAAGCAATCAATCCGCCATCAATACCTGTTTCTCCAAATTCATTTTCAATAATGGCAAATTTCTTTTCCGGATGTTTTCTGATGAGCTTATTGAGTAGGTTTGTTTTCCCAGCGCCCAAAAATCCTGTGATAATTGTAACCGGTATTCTTTCCTGTTTCATTTGTAATTCAGGTTACGAGTATAGTTCCTGCAAATTAATACTATCTGCTAAATTGTTCCCAACGGCTTCCCCAGCAATTGAGTGATTGAATCGATCACCAAGGCTCCGGTAGCCTGTAAAACCTCTTTCGACTGATGTCCGTCGGCAATTAAAATACACCTGCAACCCAACTCTGAAGCAACCTCAAAATCGTGCACAGTATCGCCAATTAAAACCAAATCACTTGAATTCAGGTTTAGTCTGGTTATTAATCGGTGTCCGTTCTCAACTTTCGATGCAGCGTAAAAATTATCAAGACCTGAGGCATATTCAAAAAACTGCTCTATTTGGTAGTGTTTCAGGCAAGTATTCAACACCTCTTGTTCCATGGCCGAAAGTATATACTGCTTCACTCCTGCCAACTTAAAGTAATTTAAAACTCTTATGGAGTCCTGATGCAGCTCGCATCCATGCACGAGGCTATTATATACGTCGATAAATTCGATTGCAGGTATTTCGAAAGGCTCAGATTCAAAATCGAAACCTATTTTCTGATAATAATCTTTAACCGGGAACGTGAATACCGATTTGTACTGATCCATCGAGAGCGCTGGCAGTCCGCGTTTTTCAAGCATCTGATTCATGGTTTCGACAGCTAACCTCGCGTCGTTCAGCAAGGTGCCGTTCCAATCCCAGATTATACCACTGAAGCTTCCAACCATGGCTTAAGCCAGCGATTTGCGTTTGTTAATTATCGGATTTACATACATCTGGAGGAACATATTTCGGATTACCGCTTTATCGCCCGGAATGGTTTGAACCGCTTCGTCAAGCATAGCAGCAAAATGATCGAATTGCGCAGCCGTGTACTGATCCAGATTATTGCTGGCATTATTTAAAATATCCTCAGCAATGTAATTATTGGGCCACAACTTGAAGTTATTGTAAATCTGGTCATCAATAATTTCAGCTATTTTTTCGATCTGATTCTGGATAGGTTCGTCGCTGCCAATCTGATCAAGTCGGGCATTAATTGGCTCGCCAAACCCAAAATGAACCCTTCCCTTGGGTCGAATCAGACCTTCGCCCATACTCCGGAGGTCGTCTTCCTGAGTTTTTTCAAAACCTTCAGTTTGCTTTTTGTATAATTCGGCAACTTTCGAAAGTCCACACGGCTCAATTTCATACGAAATCGAAAGAGGAACAATTTTCAGTTCCTTAAATCCGTCGCAAACCTCTTTAGTATTACTCAAATTCAGCATTTTTAGTAATGCTTGCTGTGTTCTGTCGTTGCCATCCTTGGTCCGGCCTTCCCGCTGGGCAATCCAAACCGAAGTATTTTTCAGAGTAATGTCGCGGCGAATATATTCCGACAGTTTTTTAGATGCCATCAACAATTCTCTCACCGGCAAATTACGGCGAACTACGAAGGCCCGGTTCAGCTTAACGGCATATTCAATCCATTTTTCAATAAGAAGGTTATTGCCAATGGCTATCTCGGTAGTATTCATGCCTTCCAGAACAATCAAAAAGTTCATGATGGCCGAATCGAGGATAATGTCGCGATGGTTCGAGATAAACAGGTAACTTGTATTTTTATCGAGCCGATCTAAACCGCTTGAACTTAGTCCGTCAGTCGATTTTTTAAGGATCAGGTCTTCAATCAGCCTGTACATAAATTTCAACTGAAGATCTTTTACGGTACTAATATTTGATATGGCGAATTTGGCCTGATCTACTTTTGACTGATCTTTGAAAACGAACTTCAAAATGTTTTCAAAATTTTCGTCCTCAAGCAATAATCCGAGGTAATGTTTAACTTCTGAATCATCAAACGGACGAATGTCGTCGAAATTAATTTTATGAACCATCCCTTTTCCTGTTATGACGTGCAAATATAGTAATTGAGATCGAACTACACATATAACAAACCACAAATCACACAAACACCTGATTTACAGGAAATAAAATTATCAACACAGGATATATCAGAATTGGTATCGAACCTGAATTTTCACTTCTGCTTTAGTTGAAGAATCGCCACTTGTCTCACCTTCTCCTTTATTAAACTGATTGGTAATAGCACCTTTGAACCAAAGAGATAACCCTGTTCCAAGTTTTTGCTGAAAGTTTAAATAAGCCCGAATCCCATCGCCATATAACGCTGGAACTGAAAAGGAATACAGTAAATCGTTTTCGTAAGCGTATAGTCGCGAATTGTAGCTATCGGTCGAGAAGTAAGCCAGCCGTCCGTTCACAGTAAACGACTTTCGCTGAGGTTTAAATGCAAAATCCTGATAAATCAGCATTCCACGTTCAGCCTGTTGTTTCGAGTAAAATGAGAATTCGAGTCTACTTTTAGTACTTATCTGCTCGTTAAAGTCGTGCGAAAAATTGAACCTTGCCCGTTTAATCATTTGCGGCACATTATAACGTTGCATTCCATCAATTAACCTTTGACCTTTCTCTTCCTGAAACAATCTCAGGTAAAATCCGGTCATTCTCGAAGGATTATACGAAACCTGAACAAAATATTCGGTTCCGGAAGATGGGGCTGCAGTTGTATATTTCAGCCATTGGTGCCTGAACAAATCGGCATATGCCTGCACTATCCAGCTGGAGGCAGGATAAACTTTGAGTCCCAGATACAAGCCCTGCTCGTCATTTACCCGCGATGATTCGCTAAATGCATTGGCAAAAAAACTGAAATACGACTTGTTGATATTCCGGTAAAGCAACGAAAATTCGGCATTCGATGTTGGATTCAGATC
>JAJZSZ010000065.1 GCA_021849365.1 Bacteroidota bacterium
ATGCCGTAGCTGTTGACATTGGCATTGAAGGACTCTTGCGCCGCATTGGGATTGCCAAACCGTTGAAATATACAGCTTCGCTTTTCAGGGGAAGTATTCCGGCCAAGTTCATTCTTTGGGAGGATGTTGAAACCATTGATTCGTCGAATTTGAACATTAAACTCTCGAAAAGTTATAAAAAGCTTCAAACCCTGCACCCTTCTGATTTGGCCGATATCATTGAGGATTTGGGCCGGACTGCCAGCGCCGAAGTATTTTCGGCTCTCGACGACGAACAGGCAGCCGACGTTTTGGAAGAACTTGAAGTTGAAACACAGCTCCATATCATCAAAAGTTTGCCCATTGAAAAAGTGGCCGATGTACTCGACAAAATGCCTGCCGACGAAGTTGCCGACATTTTCGATGCGTTGGGCGACGAAAAAGTTGAACTTCTGCTGAATGAAATGGAGAAAGACGCTTCGCAGGAAGTTCGCGAGCTGCTCGATTACCCCAACAACGAAGTTGGAAGTATCATGTCAACCGAAGTCTTGTCGTTCAACCAAAATGCGACCATAGAAGAGGTCTTCACGGTACTGCGAACTCAGAAACCCGAGGCTGAATCGCTATATAATCTATTTGTAATCAACGAGAATGACGTATTAATTGCAACTTTCTCGCTTAGAGACCTGGTTGTTTCAGCACCTGAAACAAAAATTAGCCAGATCATGAAACCCTCGCCAGTCCGTTTATACGACGATCAGGAGGTGGATGAAATTGCCGAGTTTGTGTCGAAATACAATATGCTTGCTATTCCGGTTGTTGACCGCAGCGAAGTATTACAGGGAATGGTTGTTATCGACGACGTAATTGACGATTTGCTGGATAAACGTAGGATGAAATAATATTGTGGGGGGCGAGAATGTTTAAAAATAGAAAATCATTTTTCCAGCGGCTTGCTGTATTCCTGGCCATACTTGGTCCGGGAATTATTACCGGAAGTGTCGATAACGATGCAGGTGGAATCACAACATATTCGGTAGCCGGCGCCGTTTACGGCTATAACCTTTTGTGGACGCTTATCCCTTCATTCATTGTGCTTGTAGTTATTCAGGAAATGAATGCCCGAATGGGGATTGTCACCGGAAAAGGTCTTGCCGATCTTATCCGTGAAACAGCCGGAGTGAAAGTTACTTTCTTTATTTTCATCGGGTTACTTATTGCCGACGTTGGAAATACTACTACCGAATTTGCCGGTGTGGCAGGTAGTATGGAAGTATTTGGGGTGAGTAAGTACATTTCGGTACCTATAATCGGGATCCTGATCTGGTTTCTTGTTGTGAAAGGAACTTACCAGATTGCCGAGCGCATATTTTTGCTGTTTAGTGTTTCACTGCTGATGTACGTTGTTTCGGCCCTGATGGGTAAGCCGCACTGGGGCGAAATTGGCCATGCAATCGTTCATCCGCAATTGGAAGTAAACTCAAAAAGTCTGGCAATGGTTATCGGGATTATCGGTACCACCATTGCTCCCTGGATGCAATTTTATATGCAATCTTCAGTCATCGAAAAGGGACTGGACATGAAGCAATACAAATACTCGCTCATCGACATTGTAGTGGGTTGTATCGCCACAGTGGTGGTAGCATTCTTTATCATTGTTGCTTGTGCATCAACACTGCATGTAAATGGAGTTGAGATAAACGAAGCCAAAGATGCCGCCATGGCTTTGAAGCCACTTGCCGGAGAACTGGCGTCGCAGGTATTTGCATTCGGCCTTTTCATCGCATCAATTTTTTCGGCAACCATTCTTCCCTTGGCAACAGCATTCTATGTTTGCGAAGCCTTCGGGTTTGAAGCCGGAATTGATAAAAAGTGGGACGAAGCCCGTGAATTCTATATCCTTTACACCGGAATTTTAATCTTATCGGCCGGAATTATCTTATTACCTAACGCTCCGCTTATCCTGATTTCGCTGTGGTCGCAGGTTTTAAACGGTATGCTTTTGCCGGTGGTTCTGGTATGCATGATTTTGTTAGTGAATAACAAAAAAATCATGGGTAAATACGTAAATAAACCGATCAATAATTTCATTGGTTGGACTACAATTATTATCTTGATTGGATTATCAGCGACTCTTTTACTGATACCAATCTTCGGAAAGTAAGTTATAAATCAGACAGGCCAAACAGCGCACATCAACGATTGGTCTATCGTATAAAGGGTGACAGTTATGATTACATTTTGGGAAACCGGAACTACATTTACCCGCCTGGCCGAGTATCAGCCCAATTGCTGGATCAACCTGCAGGAACCAACCAACGAAGAAGTTGAGTTGCTTATTAACAGCCACAATGTGCCCCGTGATTTTATCATGGACGTTTTAGATACCGACGAGCGCTCGCGTATCGAAGTTGAAGAAGATAATGTGCTGATTATTTTGCGTGTTCCGCTGAGTAACCAAAACAACGGGATTCCCTTCATTACGGTGCCTTTAGGCATTATTTTTACCAATAACCAGATTATAACCGTTTGCTCCAGACGAACCAAAATAATTTCTTCGCTTATAAAAGCGGTGAACGAGAATAAAATCTCCATCACCAATCCGTTCGACTATGTACTGCGCATCTTTCTCATCTCTGCAGTCTGGTTCCTTCAGTTCCTGAAAGAAATCAATATCCAGACTGCCCTCATTGAAAAAGATCTGGAAACTGCTACTAAAAACAAAGAACTTCATCGTTTGCTAAGCATGGAGAAGTGCCTGGTTTTCTTTATCACCTCGCTGAAATCGAACGAAATGGTTCTGGCCAAAATGCGTAATGGCCGAAACCTGCAAGGTATTGAGCACGACGAAGACCTGATGGAAGACGTGATCATTGAAACCAAACAGGCGTTGGAAATGGCAAATGTTTACAGCGACATCCAGAGTGGAATGATGGATGCCTTTGCCTCGATTATCTCCAATAACCTGAACGTGATCATGAAGCAGCTCACAGCTGTAACCATTATCCTGATGATCCCAACATTGGTTGCCAGTATGTACGGGATGAATGTTCCGAATGGGTTTGAGGATTCGCACCTGGCCTTTGGCTATGTAATTTCCATCTCAATCATTTTGGTTTTGATTGGGATATTTACCTTCAAACGAAAGAACTGGTTCTGATTAGTAATTATACAAATTGCAAAGCGATTATTCCTGCCAGCAAAATGTACAGGAATAGTTCACCCCAGATTTGCCGTTTCATATAAATCAGGTAATTCGAAATAAGATAAGTCAGTGGGATCGACAATAGAATTATAATTTCCTGAGATACGCCCGGATTGGCTACTCCTGTTATGCCGGTGATCAGAAATACCCAGAAAAATGCTTTGAAATACTTTCTGGAGCTGATCTTTTTCCAGTCGTATTGCGAAATAAGGAAGAAACTTGCCAACAGTGTTATAAGGGCCAGGTATCCGGAATAAATCTGTACCGGAAGATTCTCTAAGAGAAGCGAAGCACGCGAACCAAGGTTTGCCTTTATTGTAACCATCAGCTCATCGGGATTCCCAGTTGCTCCGTAATAAGCCAGTGCAACGATCCACGGAAATATAAACCCCAGGGTTGTCAACACAAACTCACGCCAGTTCACTTTTTGTTTCAGGATAATAAAACCTATCCACAAAAAAGGAAATAAGAATACCAGATTCAGGTAAAAGAGTGATCCGATGGCTAAAAAGATTCCGGCTTCAAAAGCATTGGAATGAATGACGTCTTTCTCGTATGAATTGAAGATTCGATCGATAGTCAAAATGAGAAACAGTGCTGCCGGATACACCGGATGCATGGCATGCAAATCGTCTAGTCCGCTGGTGAATAAAACAAACAATATCGAGGGTAAAACTGTCCGGACCTGAATGAAAGAATACTGAACAGTGATCTTATAAATTAGGAATGCCAGCAAAATAGTGAACAACAGGGCGACGATGTTACTTGCCAAAGGATTTTGACCCAACAGATAATTGACTGGCTGGTAAAGAATCATTGAATTCTCGCCCTGATAAAACGGAAACAGTGCAGGGTTTAGAAACGACTTAACCCACAGGGCCACCGCAATAAACGGTATCAGTAAAAAATGATAGGTCGGATTGGATTTTAATGCTCTAAGTAACATGTCTTGTATTTTTCACTTTACCTCTGTGTTCCTTCTATATTTGCCAATAGGCTTATAAATCGAAACCCAGATCTTTCCGGTAATAAATGCCTTCAAATTCAATTCTACCGGCATTTTTGTACGAACAAGCCAGGGCCTCTTTCATGTTTTCGCCATACGAACTTACAGCAATCACCCGTCCCCCGTCGGTACAAACATTTCCGTTTTTAAAACTCGTGCCTGCATGAAAAGCAATGCTGTCTTCAACCTTATCGAGTCCGGAGATTACTTTACCTTTTTCATAGTCACCCGGATAACCACCCGAAACGAGCATCACAGTCACAGCTGTACGATGGTCAATTTCTATGCTTTTTTGAGCCAGAGTTCCCTCAGCAGCCCCGACCAGCAGATCAACAAAGTCTGATTTGATTCTTAGCATTACCGCTTCAGTTTCCGGATCACCCATACGCACATTGTATTCAATTACCATTGGTTCACCAGCACAGCTGATCAGTCCAAAGAAAATGAACCCGTTATATAGAATAGCATCTTTCTGTAAACCCTCAACTGTTGGGCGGATGATGCGGTCTTCAACCTTTTGCATAAATACTTCGCCGGCAAACGGAACAGGCGAGATCGCCCCCATACCACCGGTATTCAAACCGGTATCGCCTTCGCCAATACGCTTGTAATCTTTTGCTACCGGAAGAATCTTATAATCTTTTCCATCGGTGATGGCAAAAACCGAACATTCAATACCACTCAAAAACTCCTCGATTACGACTTTGCTGCTGGCTGCGCCAAATTGTCCGCCGAGCATTTCTTTCAGCGATTGTTCTGCTTCCTCAGGTTCGCTCAGAATCAAAACTCCTTTTCCGGCAGCCAAACCATCCGCTTTCAGAACATAGGGTGAATTCAGGGTTTTCAGAAATGAGAGACCCTCCTCAAGGTTTTCAGAAGTAACAGCCAGGTATTTAGCTGTTGGTATCTGATGACGCATCATAAATTCCTTGGCAAAATCCTTACTGCCCTCCAGTTGAGCTCCCAACTGATGCGGGCCAACTACAAGTACATTTTTAAGGCTTTCGTCGGTACTGAAGAAATCGTGCAATCCGGCGCATAGTGGGACTTCCGGGCCGACAAGTACCAAATCAATCTGGTTATCGAGCACTGCTTTTTTCAGGCCTTCGAAATCGGTAACACCTACCGGAAGGTTGGTTCCCAAAAGCGAAGTGCCAGCATTACCCGGGGCAATAAACAATTGTTTGAGCTTAGGTGATTGCTTAATCTTCCATGCCATGGCATGTTCTCTTCCTCCTGAACCAACAATAAGAATATTCATCATCTTTAAATTTTGACAGGCAGCAAGAACCTTACTGCCTGTTATTTATTTTATTATACGGAATAGCTTCGAAACGGTAACCCTGTTCCTTCATCCAGCGAATTGCCTGCGGCAAAACAACCGTAAGATTGGGTTGCGCCTTTATTGAATCATGAAACGTTATAATCGAACCCGGACGAACAAAATCGGTAACATTACTTAAGACCTCTTCCGGTGTCAGCCGCTTGTCGTAATCACAGGTAATCAGGTCCCACATTATTATCCTGAATTTATTCTTCAGGAAACGGTACTGCGAAGTTTTCAGCCAGCCGTGAGGTGGCCTGAATAAATCAGAATCGATGTACTCCCCCGCCTTCTCAATATTCCTGAAATAGTCCTGATCGCTGTGCTTAAGCCCCTGCCAGTGATTATAAGTATGGTTTCCAACGGAATGACCTTCCTCCAAAACCCGCCGGTAAACTTCTGGATACCTCATTACATTTTCGCCCACACAAAAGAATGTAGCCTTCATGTTTTCCTTCCGGAGAAGGTCGAGTACCCAGGGCGTCACTTCCGGAATCGGACCATCGTCAAAAGTCAGGTAAACCACCCGTTCGGTTTCCGGAAACCTCCACACGGCGCTTTTAGCCATCGAGGTCAGAAAACCGGGCAGGCGAACCCGGGGATCAAAACGCCTCATTATTTCAATGAACTGTATTTATTCAGATAGTTGTTAAACGTGGTTGAAACTTCCTTGCCTAATTCGGCCTGTTGTCCACGAGCACAAACCATTCCCATTTCTCTCATAAAATATAGAATTCGCTGGATTTCTTCGTCAACCGAAGCGCGCATCGGGCGGTTCAGTTTGAAGAAATAATCCAGTTGCTCTTCGTAATCAGTCATTATGGTTTTGATGATTTCTTTTCCTTTCTCAGGTTTTCCGGCTTTGAAATAAGTCTCGGCCATCATCATCGAGAAATAGTTGTACGGAACTATTTTATGCGGAATCAGTTCAACACCACGGTCGAGAACCTGAGTTGCCTTGTCGGTCTGGCCTTCGGCAACCAATGTCTCTGCCAACCGGTTAAAGGTGTTCCGAATATTCATCATCATGCGGGCATTATTTTCGTCGATGTAAACTTTCGGGTCATTCATATTACCCCATTTAAAGTTGTTCATCACGTTTTCGTACATCACTTTCGAATCAACTTTACCCATATTCAGCCCACCATCGTTATTCTCGGTTTTAATTGGAACCAGGCGGTAAGCCAACCCTTCGAGCTGGAAGTAATCCTGAAGGTTGATGTATTTGTCGCGTCCAACAGTAATCGCGAAATACAATGGGCGCTCCCAGTTGTTTGTCGCAATCATATCAAGAACCATCAGTTCATCTTTTGTAATATAATGTCTGCTGCTCAGGTCAATCTTCAGCGTATCAACAATCTTGTCGTAATCCTGAGGATTAACTGCCTTATTCCTGATTACGGCTTCCTTATCAACCACCATATAAAGTTTCTTCGATGGGATGTAAGCTGCGCCTTCAGCTTGCTCCAGCTTGGTACGTGGATTATCATCCTTCACAAAATCGAGAGCTTGTTTCAGCTCAACCGAACCTTTTAAGCGTGGGTCTTCCATCAGGTAAATCACATCCCGTTTACCCTGAACATACGAATCGTGTTCAAACGAAATTGGCAGCGGAGCCGATTCGTAAGCTTTACGTTTCATCTGATCAATGTACCAGTCGGTTTGGAAATAGCTAAGGTTACAAACGCGCATATCGCGGCGGACACCTTCAACTTCCTGGTTGTACCATAACGGGAAAGTATCGTTATCGCCGTTGGTAAATATCACTGCATTCGGGGCACAGGTTTTCAGGTAATTGGCGCCAAAATCGCGGCAGGTGTAACGGTTCGAACGGTCGTGGTCGTCCCAGTTTTGAGCTCCCATAACTACAGGAACCAGCAGAAGCGATAACCCTCCGGCAATACCTGCGCTGGTCGAATCAGGCATATATTTCTTCAGCAATTCGTAGATGCCCAGTACGCCAATTCCGATCCAGATGGTAAACGCATAGAACGATCCAGCATAAGCATAATCACGTTCGCGGGGTTGCAAAGGCGTTTGGTTCAGATAAACCACAATGGCCAATCCGGTCATGATGAACAGAAGGAAAACTGTCCAAAGATCTTTCTTTCCTTCAATTCCGCGGTTGTACATGAAAACAATGCCGATAATTCCGAGGATAAATGGTAACATGTAGTAGGCATTGTTCGCCTTGTTGTTTTTAAATTCCTGCGGAAGTGTTTTCTGGTCGCCCAGGCGGATAGAATCAATAAAATTAATACCGGTAATCCAGTTTCCATTGGTGATTTCACCGTTGCTCTGAATGTCGCTTTGCCTTCCGGAGAAGTTCCACATGAAATACCTGAAGTACATGTGTCCAATTTGGTATCTCAGGAAAAAAGTAAGATTTTCGCTGAAAGTTGGCAGTTCTATAGTTTTGGCCTGCCCGTCTTCATCGGTAACCGTAACTTTGCGACCTTTAATGTCAGCCCATTGTTTGTATGCCTCGATATGCTCGCTCTCGCGACTGTACATACGAGGGAAAACAGTACTCAGATTTGAATCGAAAACCGGTTTCTGGCGCATGTCGGCAACCACATATTTCCCATTCTTCTGAATGTAATAAGGTTTGTCGTCAACATATTTGTCAAGCGGCGTATTGTAATACTGTCCGTAAAGCAACGGACGATCGCCATATTGCTCGCGGTTCAGATAGCCAAGCAGTGCGAATACATTATCAGGACTGTTCTGATCCATTGGCGGATTGGCCGACGAACGTATTACAATCATCGCAAACGACGAATACCCGATCAGGATCACAGTAACACCTAATAAAATGGTATTCCAAAGTACTTTCTTCTTGCGGATGGTATAAAGTATGCCATAAACAAGACCGCCAATCAACAGAAATGCATAAATAATTGCGCCTGTATTATAAGGTAATCCAACGCCGTTTACAAACATTAGCTCAAACCACGAAGCGGCAGTGATAACCCCGGGAATAATTCCATACATCACGACTCCCAAAATCAGCAATGATGCAGCAAGACTGATAAGAATCCCGTTGCGGGTTAACGGATATTTTCTGAAATAATAAACAAATACGATAGCCGGAATAGCGAGTAAGTTCAGAAGGTGCACCCCGATGGAGAGTCCCATAAGGTAAGCAATCAGAATAATCCAGCGGTTGGCATGAGGCTCATCGGCTTCGTTCTCCCATTTCAGGATAGCCCAGAAAACCAATGCGGTAAATAACGATGACGAAGCATAAACTTCACCTTCGACAGCCGAAAACCAGAATGTATCAGAGAAAGTATAGGCTAAAGCACCAACAATTCCGGCACCTAAAATAGCAATGGTTTGACCCATTGTATAAGTTTCGCCCTGTGGCTTGATTAATTTTTTTGCCAGGTGAGTGATGGTCCAGAAAAGGAACAATATAGTGAATGCGCTGGCCAGAGCCGACATTGCGTTGATCATGACAGCCGCATTCGACGGACTTCCACCCAGAATGGTGAAAAATCGTCCCAGAATCATGAAAAACGGTGCTCCCGGAGGATGGCCAACTTCAAGTTTATACGACGTAGTAATAAACTCTCCACAATCCCAAAAGCTCGCAGTTGGTTCAATGGTCAACAAATAAGTTACAGCGGCAACCAGAAATGTAAGCCAGCCAACGATATTGTTCAGTTGTTTGAAATTTTTCATGAATGCATGAATTTGATTTTTATTTGACACCCGTCCACCAGACCGGCAGCATGAGAACTATTCTTAATATTTTGCTCAATGTGCGCTAAAATTTTAATTGTCAAACCCGAAGGCTTTCTTCAGAGCACATTTTAACGGGTGCGAAGATAGTACATTCTTTCTGAATCAGGGTAAAACCGCTTTTGAAAATTACAAACCAACAAGCACTATTAAAACAAATTAACAGTACGAATCATCCTTCAGGATATGTTCGCCGGATTAAAACACCGACTCAACAATTTTGCGGGTATTATCCGAAACGCCATAGGTATAAATGTGTAAACTCGGAACCTTATGTGCTACAAGGTCTTTCGATTGCTGGATGGCCCACTCTGTCCCCACAACTTTGGCATCGTCGTCGGTTTTACATTTGGCCAGCTCGTTAGCCAGTTCCTGAGGAATATCAATGCTGAAAAGCTTTGGCAACACGGTTAACTGATTTCGCAGATTGATCGGTTTGATTCCGGGAATAATCGGAACAGTAATTCCGGCTGCACGGCAACGATCGACAAAATCGTAGTATTTTTGGTTGTCGAAAAACATTTGTGTAACAATGTAATCAGCCCCGGCATCAACCTTCTGTTTCAGGTAATGCAAATCAATTTCAGGATTTGGCGATTCGAAATGCTTTTCAGGATAACCGGCCACACCAATGCAAAAATCCATCGAAGCTGTATTTTTCAGGTCAGCTTCCAGATATTTACCATTGCGAAGGTTCACAATTTGCTCAACCAATTGATTGGCATTGGCATGTCCATTTGGCTCAGGGCGAAAAACATGTTCTCCCTTGTTGCCATCTCCACGCAAAGCCAACACATTTTTAATGCCCATAAAATTCAGGTCAATCAGCACATGTTCGGTTTCGCTTTTGGTAAACCCTCCGCATAAGATATGCGGAATAACAGGTATTCCGTATTTGTGCTGGATATTGGCCGCAATGGCCACCGTTCCGGGACGCTTGCGAACAATACGCTTTTCTATCCGTCCATCGGGCAATTCAACGTATACCATCTCGTCGCGATGCGTGGTAATATTGATGTATTTCGGGTTGAAATCAATCAGCGTTTCAATGGTGTTGTAAATTTTGCTGGCATCGTTGCCTTTGAGCGGGGGCAAAAGCTCAAACGAAAAAACAGTTTTATCGCTTTGATTGATAATGTCAATTACTTTCATTTCAGGGGTATTTAGTGGTTCAAAAGTTGATCAGACTTTCTGAATTTGAACGAAATATTATTTAAAAATGTTCTCTATTTTCTTTTCTGCTTTATTCATTTCGCGCTTCAACTGAGTTTCAATCGAATTGTTGAAATGAAAAATCATATCGAGTACAAACATAACAGCCAAACCCAGTAAAAAATAAATAACAGCAGTTTTAGAGCTTCCTTTTCTCATTCATTTAAGATTAAGGGGTCTAGAAATTTTCTTTTATAATGTCGATAACCGGCAACAGCTGAATTTTTGCTTCAAGTTCCAGCCGATGTTTTCCCTGATAAACAATGAAAAACTGATCCAGATTCAAGTCTTCAATGATTTGGTGCATCGAACGGGTCACTTTAGGTGTTTCCGAATATTTGATTTCAAAACCCAACCTTTTCCCATTTTTCATCACCAACAAATCGAGTTCTAACCCGGCATGTGTGCGCCAGTAATAATAATCACGGGTTTTCATCCGGTTCAGGATTTGCTCAATCACAAAGCCTTCCCACGAAGCGCCCAGTTTCGGATTGGTTTGTATCTCGGAGCCGGGTAGCGAAAGCAATGCATGAAGCATTCCACTGTCGCGAATAAATACTTTGGGCGCTTTCACCTGTCGTTTCTGAAGATTTTCGTACCAGGGCTGAACCAAACGAACCATGTAAGCGCCGGATAGAACATCGAGCCAGCTTTTTACCGTAGGTTCCGAAACACCCAGTGAACGCGCAAATTCTGATGCTTTCCAGATTTGTCCGTGGTAATGGGCCAACATAATCCAAAACCTGCGCATGGTTTGTGAAGGAAGATTAAACCCCAATTGGCCGAGATCTCTTTCCAGAAAGGTTCGGATAAAATCCAGCCGCCATTGATAGCTTTGCTGATCGTCTTCGGCCAGATACGAACGCGGGAAACCGCCTTTCAGCCAAAGCGATGAAAGGTTTTCAACCCCTACTTCATCCAGTGTAAATCCAGTCAGGTCAACAAAACCGATTCGCCCTGCCAGCGTTTCCGACGAATTACGCATCAGTTCGGGTGAAGCGCTGCCCAACAGCAAAAACTTGCGATCTACGTTTTGTTGATCGGCCAACACGCGCAGTAAAGGAAATAACTTTGGAAGCCGCTGTACTTCGTCAATTACAACCAGTCCGGTTTGCTGACTAAGGATTTGTTTGGCCGAATTTTTCAGCAGTTCAAAATCGTCGGGGTCTTCCAGATCGAAAAAGGTCGTAAGTGTTTCTGCGCCCAGTTTTCGAGTAATGGTCGTTTTTCCGGATTGGCGCGGCCCCAATATTGCGGTCACTGGGTTTACTCCCAGTGATCCTCTTATTTCTGCTTCATATTCAGGACGAAAGAGGTACATCTGGATTTGATTTTGTCCTGCAAAGATAAAATTTATATTGAGATTTTAAATTGGAACTTTAGATTTTCAAGATAATTAATTCAAATTAGCATTGAAATTCTAAATTGCAACTTTAGATTTTCAAGGTAATTTAACATTATAAGATTGATTATAACCTTAATCTGGTAAGCATAACATGCTATCCTCCTCATAGTACCCACTATATCCGATAATATTTCCGGCCTTCATTGATACATAGATATTTGTAAAGAACTCAACCTCTCTATCAGTAAATTTTTGCATATCGTTAATAAATCTTATTGTACAGACTCCCTCCAAGTGGATTTCAACACTGTATAAATCTGATGAATCTGGCTTATAAACAAAAAAATCTGATGCGTCTTTTTTAAACGTAGCGGATATAACATCCCAATGCTTTACGTCGTTCTCGTCGAAGTTACTTCGATAATAATATTCATAAAAGAAAGTAGCATTAATTCCTTTTACAACAAAGGGCGCATCCTCATTCAATTTTGCCCAATTCAAACGCTCAACTAACCATTCATTCGAAATAAAGATTATTTCATTTACCCTGCAGTCAATAAAATCATTTAATGACTTGTAATACGTCAATGTCGAATTTTGACTTTTCAGATCGTCTTGAAGCTGATGGTGTAGAGATGTTTGGGTTTCATCAGCAAAATCTCTTGTATTGTTTGAAATAAACACTACTTCGTCAAATCTTTCCTTTTTCAGATAATCCAATATTGTCAGCCATAATATGGTGTCCCTGAATTCTTCTCCTTTATCAGATATAGGTTTGATTCGTTCATTAGATCTTCTTACAACTTCTTTAAGAAACAATTCTTGATATTCAGGAATTTCAGCGTTTAACTTACCCAGCCAATTTTTAACATATTCAAAATATTCTTTAACTGCCTCATCAACATTTAAATTCAGTTTTTCAAAATGTATGTTTATTCCTTCAAGTAACAACTCCAAATTATTTTGTGATTTTCGAATATTTCTTTCGTGGAACAACAAATCCCGCCTGTAAAGCGCAACTAATTCGTCAAATACAATTTCTGGAATTACAATTGTTGAAAATGTTTTGCGTGCAAAATCCTGTAGGATTCTAAACTTGTAGGAGTTAAAGAAATAGTCATTCCTAAGTATATTTGTATCTAAAATTATTCTCATTGAGATATTTGATCAAAATACTTTTCTACAATCAATTTCAGGTATAGTTTCAATAATCAGATGACTGAAGTTCATTCGATCATTGAAACTTTTTACAACTGAAAACTGCAACTCCTCCTGACTTTTTAAATCCCCTTATAATTCAAGTTCGACGGCATAAACTGCTCTATTGTTTCAA
Source organism: Bacteroidota bacterium (assembly GCA_021849365.1). Lineage (GTDB taxonomy): Bacteria > Bacteroidota > Bacteroidia > Bacteroidales > Prolixibacteraceae > Aquipluma. The sequence continues at coordinate 13,152 of JAJZSZ010000065.1, forward strand.
CCGAAACTCCTTTGCGACGGGCGTAGTCTTCAACCTGATCTTTGCCCACTTTTTCTACACTGAAATATTTGGATTCTGGATGTACAAAAAATTCACCGCTAACTGATGCGGTTGGTGTCATCATGAAATGTTCGGTGAGACTCAATCCCAGTTCATCGGCACGCAGCATGGTAAACAGATTGCCTTTTTCGTGGTGCTCGGGGCAGGCCGGATAACCCAGTGCTGGCCGGATTCCCTGGTAATCGACATGTAGCATTTCTTCGAGCGACAACTTTTCATCGGCAGCATAGCCCCAATATTCCTTGCGCACTTTCTCGTGAAGCAATTCGGCAAAAGCTTCGGCCAGACGGTCGGCCAGCGCTTCGAGCATAATGGCGCTGTAATCATCATGATTATCGCGATACTGCTGAATCCACTTTTCGATGCCAATTCCGGCGGTAGTGGCAAATGCCCCGAAATAGTCGGTACGGCCACTTTCAACCGGCGCCACAAAATCCGACAAACAATAATTCGGCGACCCTGGCTTTTTGGCTTCCTGCTGACGCAAATGATAGAAACGTCCAATTTCTTTTTTGCTGATTTCGTCGTCGTAAATCGCAATATCGTCGCCATCGGCATTGGCCGGCCAAATCCCGAAAACCGCATTGGCCTGAATCATTTTCTTCTCAGTGATTTCGTCGAGCATGCGATTGGCGTCGGCGTATAGTTTGCGGGCTTCCTCACCTTGTAGATCGTCGTTCAGAATTTCAGGATATTTACCTTTCAGTTCCCAAACAAAGAAGAAGAACGTCCAGTCGATGTATTTGCGCAATTCCGAAATCGGGAAGTCGATCAACTGTTTCACTCCCACAAAATTCGGTTTATAAATCGGCGCATGCTTCCAATCGATTTTCAGCTTATTTTCGCGGGCTTCGGCAATTGTCAGGTATTTTTTCGCCTTTTTCTGACCGTGCATTTCGCGAGTCTGCTGGTAATCCTTGCGCAATTCGCTCAGGAAATCCTGGTTTCCGGAAAGCAAATTGGCCACCACACCCACTGCGCGCGAGGCGTCTTTTACATAAATCACCGGATTTTTATACTGCGGCGCGATTTTCACCGCTGTATGTATTTTCGAGGTGGTTGCTCCACCAATCAGCAACGGAATATTCATTCCCCGGCGTTCCATTTCGGCAGCCGCTTCGACCATAATTTCGAGCGACGGTGTGATCAAGCCACTCAACCCAATGATGTCCACTTTTTCCTGAATGGCGGTGTCCAGAATTTTTTCGGTTGGTACCATCACGCCCAGATCGATCACACGATAGTTGTTGCAGCCCAAAACCACGCCCACGATGTTTTTGCCAATGTCGTGCACGTCGCCTTTCACGGTGGCCATCAGCACGGTTTTGCGGTTGTCGGTGGTGTCAACCGAGTCCTTTTCTGCTTCAATGTAAGGCAACAAAAAGGCAACCGCTTTTTTCATCACGCGTGCCGATTTGATCACCTGCGGAAGGAACATTTTTCCGGAGCCAAACAAGTCGCCCACCACATTCATGCCGTCCATCAGCGGACCTTCGATGATGCTCAAAGTTGGCGAATAATGCGGCAAAGCTTCAGCCAAATCTTCTTCGACAAAATCAGGCAAACCTTTTACCAGCGCATGTTCCAGGCGTTTTTCAACCGGCAGGCTGCGCCATTCATCTTTGCGTTCTTCCTTCGCATCCTGTTCTTTCAGCGTTTGGGCAAATTCGAGCAACTCCTCGGTTGCTTCGGGCTTTTTATTCAGTACCAGATTTTCCACTTTCTCCAGAAAATCTTTTGGAATCTCGTCGTAAATCTGCAACATGCCGGGGTTCACAATCCCCATGTCGAGTCCGGCGCGGATGGCGTGGAACAGGAAAACCGAGTGAATGGCCTCGCGTACCTGGTCGTTTCCGCGGAAAGAGAACGACAGGTTGCTAATCCCGCCGCTGGTTTTGGCATGTTTCAGGTGCTGTTTGATCCAGCGAACCGACTCGATGAAGTCGATCGCGTAGTTGTTGTGCTCCTCGATTCCGGTGCCGATGGTCAGCACGTTGGTGTCGAAAATAATGTCCTGCGGCGGAAAGTTGATTTCGTTCACCAGAATGTTGTAGGCACGCTGGCAGATTTCGATGCGCCGCTCGAACGAGTCGGCCTGGCCTTTTTCGTCGAAAGCCATCACTACCACTGCTGCGCCATACCGTTTCAGCAATTGCGCTTGTCTGCGGAAAACTTCTTCGCCTTCCTTCATGCTGATCGAATTCACGATGGCCTTGCCTTGCAGACATTTCAGCCCGGCTTCAATCACCTCCCATTTCGACGAGTCGATCATCACGGGCAAACGGGCAATGTCGGGCTCGGCCATCAACAGGTTCAGGAAAGTCACCATTTCTTTTTTGGCATCGAGCATGGCATCGTCGAAATTCACGTCGATCACCTGAGCTCCTTCTTCCACCTGCTGGCGGGCAATCGCCAGGGCTTCCTCGTATTTTTCTTCGCGGATCAACCGGGCAAACTTGCGCGACCCGGCCACATTACAACGCTCACCGATATTCATAAAGTTCGATTCGGCAGTCAGTGTAACCGGCTCCAAACCACTCAGCTTGGTGCTTTTTTCTTGTTTCTTACGGTGGTGCGGTTCAGCCTGAAGGGCAATTTTCGCCAGTTCGCGAATGTGATCGGGCGTAGTTCCGCAGCAACCGCCAATGATGTTTACAAATTTGTTGTCGAGGAAATCGCCCACCTGATGCGCCATTTGCAAGGGCGTCTCGTCGTATTCGCCAAACTGGTTGGGCAGTCCGGCATTGGGATAAGCACTGATGAAGAACGGCGCTTTTTTCGACAATTCTTCCAGGTACGGGCGCAAGTCGCGGGCACCCAGCGAGCAGTTCAGCCCGATGGAAAGCAGGTCGATGTGCGAAACCGAAGTCAGGAAAGCCTCCACGGTTTGTCCCGAAAGGGTGCGTCCGCTGGCATCGGTAATCGTTCCTGAAACCATGACCGGAAGCCGCATTCCGCGTTCTTCCAGTTCGTCTTCAATCGCAAAAAGTGCAGCTTTGGCGTTCAGGGTATCGAAGATAGTTTCGACTAAAAGCAAATCAACTCCACCATCCAGTAAGCCTTTGATCTGTTCGCTATATGAAGCTTTTACCTCATCAAAGTTTACCGACCGGAATCCAGGATCGTTCACGTCGGGCGAAAGCGACAAGGTCTTGTTCATCG
>JAJZSZ010000485.1 GCA_021849365.1 Bacteroidota bacterium
ACATGCGTGCAGCATCGGAACCGCCCTGCAGAGTGAATACGTGGCGATTCGATGTAGGATTGTCGTTCATTGCCTCATCCCACCAATCGGTATTGTAACCATCGTTGTTTTTTGCTGCGCCGTAAGTGGCTACGTAATCTGCAGCACTAAGCATGTCAGGCTTTCCGAACGATTTTTTGAATAGTACTTCACTGGTCAGGCTCATTTTTAACGCTCCCGATTTGGCTTGCTTGGTGGTGATAAGAATTACACCGCCTGTTGCTCGTGTGCCATAAATTGCGCCGGCAGAAGCATCTTTCAGTACGTCGATTGATTGAATGTCTTCCTGAACAAGTGTGCGGATATCGCCGCCTGGCATACCGTCGATAACAATCAACGGAGTGCGTGAAGTATTGATTGACGCCATCCCACGCAACTGGAAGGTATTGCCCGAGTTAGGACTTGCAGTTCCCGACATAACCAGACCACCAATTTTACCTTGCAGCGCTGTGGCAATCGACGAACCTCCAACACCAAGAGGTAAATCTTTTATTGCCAGGGATGAGATGGAGCTTGTTACCTGTTTCTTTTCCATGCTTCCATAACCAATGGCCACAACCTCATCAATGCCAATAGCTTCTTCCTGCATTGTTACATTGATTGTGTTTTTATCGGCAACTGGTATTTCCAGAGTCTTCATTCCAACAAAAGAAAAGGTCAGAATGCCGTCAGCAGGAACTCTCGACAGTGTAAATTTTCCATCCATATCGGTTATTACACCGCTTGTTGTACCTTTTATTACCACTGAAACTCCCGGGAGCGGGGCTCCTGTAGTGTCGGTTACTTTACCTGAAACCGATTTTTGTTGCTGAGCAGACTCCGTAGCATTCTCGGTATCGGTATATAGAACGTAGTTGTTATTGAACGAGCGGTACTTTACATCAGTACCTTTAAAAAGCAGGTCTAATACTTCGGTTATACTTTTTGAATCGCAATTGACGTCGATTTTACGCTCAACATTGATGTTGTTTGCGTTATACATAAAACGGAACTCGGTTTGTTCTTCGATCCGTTTCAGAATGTTGTTAAGCGATTCTTTTTCAGCTTTTAAACTGAGGCGGCCATTGTTTTGTGAAAACACACCGGCCGAAACCTGAAAAAACAGGACAAATAAAAGAAGGGTTGTCAGTTTCATAATTCTACACAATTGTCTCGAGCAGGGTATTCTCCCGCACCGGAAATTCCATCGTTTTTTTTTCATAAATTTGAAGTGTTAATGTTTAAAAATTAATACAATCACCTTGTGATTGTTAGAAGGAAAGTCTGCAACACTTTCCTTCTTTTATTTTAGAAGTTTATTTTTACTTGTTCGCCTTTTATCTCATAGTTAAATTTTGAGGTTAATTGCATCATATTCAGTAGTTCCCGGAGGCTCTCTGTTTTAATTGTCATCGTAAATCTGTCGTTGTTTTTTTGTTTGGCGTTCAGTGTAATTGTTACTCCGTACCAGCGTTCAATCCGTGGAATCAAATCGGCAAATGAAATATCAGCAAACCGAAGCTCATTGTTTTTCCAGAGTGAATAAAGTTCGGTGGAGACATTTCTTACGCTGGCTTTGTTTTCTCCGGCCTTATATTGGGCTTGCTGTCCGGGTTCCAGCTGGGCTAATTGCTGGTTATTTTCTCCTTCGATCAGTACTTCGCCTTCTTCCAGGGTTGTTTCAACAAAAGGTTCATCGGCGAAACTTCGTAGGTTAAATTTGGTGCCGGTAACAATCACTTTCATTCCCGAGGGGGTAGTTACTTCAAAAGGTTGATCGTGATCTTTCTTTACGTCGAAAAAAGCCTCTCCCTCCATGGTTACTTTCCGTGGATTGAGTGCATCGTATTTTAAAACCGTTTGTGAATTAAGCCAAACGTGGCTTCCGTCGGCCAAAATTGCCTGCGATTTTTCGCCCTTCGATGCTTTGAGTTCAATAACAGCCGATTGCTGCTGATGAGAAAAATAGCCGCTCATCCATAAACTGCCAACGCCTCCGGCAACAACAAGCAGAATAGAGGCAGCCACTTTCCATAAAATAGCTGGATAAATCAATTTCTTTTCGGTTCTTACTTTGGGGAGGACTTTATTTAATTTATTCCAGGCTTCATCAACATCTATTTCGGATTTTAAACTGCGGAGCTTACTTAAATGATAAGCCTGATGTATCCGCTGGAATTCAGTGCGGTTATCCTCAGAGTCGGAAACCCACTGCAAAATAACCTCATTTTCTTCTTCGGAAGTCTCTTTATCCAGAAAGCGGAACAATAAAGTTTCGTTTATTGATTTTTCCATTTTTATGCTTTTCATTAAGCTAATACAGGGAATTATGGTTTTACCCTTACAAAGGGTTGAAAAAATTATTTGGGTGTTACGCTTGTCCCGATATGGATGAAAATGGAAACGGCTGAAATACAGAATAAAACAGTTGAGATGTTTATTCTGCTTAATTTCATTTTTTTGCTAATTGTTCAGGAAAAGGCTTACAATTAGTATGCAGAGGTAATCTTTTAACTCTGTTTTTAATTTTGACAAGGCGCGACTCATTTGGGTTTCAACCGTTTTCACCGACAGCCCCAGCTTATCGGCAATTTCGGCATATTTCAACCCGTCTTCACGGCTCATTTTAAATATTTTACGACACTCTTCTGGCAATGAGTCAATTGCTTCGTCAACTTTTGCCTGAAATTCAGTAAAAAGTACCGACTCGTAGCTGTCGAAATCTTCTTTTTTATTGTTGTAAACAACTTCAATTACCGAATAATAATTATCAACCACCTTTTGGTGCTCAATGAAATTAAAGCAAAGATTTTGAACCGATTTAAAAAGGTAAGGTTTGATTTCGTCATCGAGTTTCAAGCGGTCTTTTTTATCCCAGATATTCAGAAAAACCTCCTGAACAATCTCTTCCGCTTCAGCTGTGTTGGCAATGAATTTGTTGGCAAAACCACATAAACGGACATAGTATCTCCGAAAAATTAATTCGAA
>JAJZSZ010000066.1 GCA_021849365.1 Bacteroidota bacterium
TTTTAATTGACCACCTAAAAAGAGCCATCTAAAAACTACTTTTTTTTCAATGTCGTAATTGATAATCAAAAATGTAAAATTATTCTTTATTGATGCTCGTCTTCTTTCTCATTGACTCGTCATATAGTTCGATGAGGCGAGCCTGGTGGATAAGCCGGTCTAATATCGCATCGGCAATGTTTTTTTCACCAATAATGTCATACCAACCCTGAACCGGTATTTGTGAGGCAACGATAATGGAACCTCTGTTGTACCGGCTTTCAATAATTTCCAGCAGGGTTATCCGGTTCTGACTGTCAAGAGCCTGGAGCCCAGAATCATCGAGGATAAAAACATCTTGTCTTTCGATTTTAGCCAGTTCCCTCAAATATGAACCATTGGCTTTTGCCATTTTTAGTTTGGCAAAAAGCTTTGATGTATTGAAGTAACTTACGTTGTAGCCCTGGATACATTCCTGATAACCGAGTGCTGTTGCCAAATAACTTTTACCTACACCGGTACTGCTGGTAATCTATTTATTATTTAAATATCTGGATTTAGGTACATTTTGCGTTAATCAAATCCAACTAACGAAGTCTATTTTGTATATTTACTGCGAGAAAAGTTTTCAAATTCTTTGAAGTGAAAAAATCGAGACCAGCTAAAAATTACACTCGATAACAGATTGAATTTAAGCTATATACAATAATGATATATGTCCTTGTTCTGGGCACAAAAAGAGAGTTAATATGTATATATATTGACTCTCTTTTTTTCATTATCGACACCAATCAAGCCTTTATAGTAGTCTATGTTTAATTCATCGACCGGTATTCAACCGGAGAAACGCCAACCTCCTTTTTAAACATGCGGGTAAAATGCTGCGGATGCTTAAAGCCCAGTTCGTAGGCAATTTCACTAATCGATTTTCCAGGTTCATAAATCTTTTCCTTAGCAATATCAATCAGTTTAAGCTGAATATGCTCCTGTGCCGATTTGCCGGTTTCTCTTTTTAGCAAATCGCCCAGGTAGTTGGGCGATAAAAACAGTTTATCAGCGCAGTAACTCACCGATGGAAGCCCTAATTCCGAAGCCATATTTTTAGCAAAATAGTCGTCGATAACCTTTTCGAATTTGGTCAGAATATCTTTATTCACATTGCTGCGGGTAATAAACTGTCGGTCGTAAAAGCGTTTGCAGTAATTCAGGAACAATTCCAAATAAGAAACAATCAGCGTTTTGCTGTGCGAATCAATGGCATGTTCCAACTCGTATCCAATCTTCTCCAAACAATCATCAATAATCGTTCTTTCCCTGGTTGAAAGATGCAGCGCTTCATTTACTTCGTAAGAGAAAAAGCTATAATACCGGATATTCCGACCCAAGGCTGTACCATGAATCAAATCGGGATGAAACAGCAGTGCTTTGCCTTTTCCCCGGCGCTTCTCAGTCCTGTCTTCAAACCCATAAACCTGGTTCGGTGCCACAAAAACCAAAGTACCTTCCTCATAATCGTAAGTACTATTGCCATAAACCATGTCGCCACACTTCACGTCTTTCAAAAATATGGCGTAAAAGCCTAATTGCATCCGGAAATAATAAAACGGCTCTGTCTTCGAAAAATCGACAATACTGATCAGCGGATGCATGGTCTCCTGCCCTACTTTGTTGTTGTATTCGGCTACCGTATTCAACCTAACAATCATGTTCATAGCAACTGCATTAAATATTTGAAGCTCAAAAATAAGCAAGACTTTATAAACATCTTGCACCTCCATATCATATTCAGGAATAATGGTAGCTAAACCCGTAATTTGGGTAATTTATTCCTGATTGTTCCATCGAAATTTGCAATGTCAATTTTAAATAGAAATAATGAAAGCATTTACTTATCACAATCCAACCCGGATTGAATTCGGAAAAGGAAAAGAAAAAAACATCGGACAGTACATTGCGGAATACGGCGTAAAAAAAGTTTTGATTGTTTATGGATCAGAACGTATCAGAAAAAGTGGTTTGTTCGATACCGTAACCCAGGCGCTGACTAACAACAAAATTAGTTTTGAAGCCTTGGGCGGCGTGCAAAGCAACCCGGTTTTAAGCAAAGTTTACGAAGGTGTGGCTTTGGCCAAATCAACCGGGGCCGAAGCCGTTCTGGCGGTTGGCGGCGGATCGGTACTAGACTCATCGAAAGCCATTGCTGCCGGAGCCGCTTACGAGGGCGATGTTTGGGATTTCTTTACTTATAAAGCGGTTCCGAACCAAGCTTTGAAAATTTTCGATATTATAACTTTGGCTGCCACAGGAAGCGAAATGAACAACTTTGCCGTGGTAACAAAGGAAGAAACTAAGGAAAAATTCAGTCTGGCCGGAGCGGCGACCTACCCAACCGTTTCAGTAATCAATCCTGAACTTCAGGCCACCGTAACTAATGAATATTTGGTGTATTCGGCAGCCGATATATTTGCACACAGCCTCGACATGTATTTGTCGGCCACTTATTTGCCTTCATATATGGCCGGATACGTGGAGAATATCCTGAAAACAGTTATCCGAACCACCGAAATTTTGTTGACCGATCCTGACAATTATGAAGCCCGTGCCGAATTTGCCTGGGCTGCCACGCAAGCGTTGAACTTCACCACTTTCTGTGGCGTTGAAAACAACCGTTTCGACACGCATTTTATCGAACACACCTTATCGGCCGAGTACAACATTGCTCATGGCGCCGGGCTGTCGATTGTGATGCCAGCCTGGATGAAATGGCAAAAAAACAATCTGCCTGAACGCTTCGTACAATTTGCCAAAAACATGTTTGATGTGGAAAGCGCCGATGCAGGTATTGAAGCGTTGAAAAACTGGTACTCAAAAATTGGCACGCCTGTAACTTTGAAAGAAGGAAACATTCCGGAAGAAGATATTCCAATGCTGGTTGAAAAGTTATTGGCTGTTGCAAAAATGTGGGGCGCTGAAGCCTTATATACGAAAGAGATGATAACCACCGTATTGGAAAATGCGAAATAAAATAATATTGGAAATGAACGAATTCAAACAAATATTCCCATTGGGAGAGAAAAATGACGCTTACGCACAATATTTCACAGGTCAGAGTTATCTGGCAGTATTAACAAAGGACAATGTAACATCCTATAATGTGACTTTCGAGCCCGGTTGTCGCAACAACTGGCACATTCATCATAAAGGAGGTCAAATACTATTTTGCACTGCCGGGACCGGTTGGTACCAGGAAGAAGGGAAACCTGCAAAACTACTGAACCCAGGGGATGTAGTAAATATTCCGGTGGGAGTCAATCACTGGCACGGAGCTACAAAAGGTAGTTGGTTTTCGCATATTGCCCTTATGGTACCGGCAGAAGGTGCGAAAACAGAGTGGAGAGAACCTGTTGCCGATGAGGAGTATAACAAATTATGACAAGAAAGATATGATCCTATTCGAACGATTACATGCTGGTGAATCAATTCCATTTGACGATCCGCAATATCCAGAAATCTTCGGAATCGTATCACGTACCATGAAGCTATTGGCAGAACTCAACGCTTCTGCCGATAGCTCCGAGGTTCGTAAATTATTGGGCGAAATAACCGGACAAGCCATTGATTCAAGCACCACGATATTTCTGCCCTTTCAAATCAATCTGGGCAAATTTACCCGAATTGGTAAAAATGTGTTTATCAATCACGATTGTACATTTCTGGATATGGGTGGAATAACGATTGAAGATGACGTACTGATTGGCCCAAAAGTTTGTATAACTACCGAAGGTCACCCGCTCAATCCGCAGGAACGGAAAAAATTGCTGGTAAAACCAGTGGTTATTAAGCGAAATGTCTGGATTGGTGCAGGAGCTACTATTTTGCCGGGAGTAACCATCGGAGAAAATTCTGTTGTAGCAGCGGGTTCAGTAGTTAACAAAGATGTAGCTGCCAATACGGTTGTGGCAGGTGTTCCGGCGAAAGTTGTTAAAACGCTATAAAATTGGCACCAACAACAGGTTCCAAATAACAGTATTCTTAAGCGACATTGCTTAGCTTTGTAGTCGGGGTTAGCATTTTTTTACTGAAAATATTAGCAGATGGCAAGAATATTCATAACCGGATCAGCTGACGGACTAGGACAATTATCGGCTAAATTACTTGCCGATCAGGGCAATGAAGTAGTATTGCATGCCCGAAATGCAAACCGGGCAATTTATGCTACGGGAAAAGTACCCCATGCTATTTCCGTTATTACGGGCGATTTATCCGATTTGGAGGCAACAAAAAGAATTGCACAAGAGGTTAATGCTTTGGACCCTTTTGATGCTATTGTTCACAATGCTGGTGTTTATCAGGCCTCAACAGAAGAAATACTGAATGTGAACGTACTGGCACCATACATTTTAACTTTCCTGATCCAAAAACCGAAGCGCCTGATTTACTTAAGTTCGGGCATGCACCAAAGTGGTAGAGTTAACTTTGAAAACCTAAAGAATGGAAGGAGTATCAGCTATTCTGATTCAAAGCGTTATGTATTGATGCTCGCGAAAGCTGTCGCACGGATATGGCCTGATGTTTACTCGAATGCTGTTGATCCAGGTTGGGTACCCACAAAAATGGGTGGTCCCGGAGCGCCCGATGACCTGCAGAAAGGATTTGAGACCCAGGCTTGGCTTGCTGCAAGCAATGATGCCCAAGCTCTTGTAAGTGGCCATTATTTCTTCCATCAGAAAACCAGCAGGTATAATTATTTGGCTGACGACATTAAACTTCAGGAGCAATTACTCGATGTTTGTAAGGAGATAACCGGCGTATCATTCACAAAATAAAACGATCGACAAGTCTGGTTCAATTTTAATCCGACAATTTTATTGTTTGTAAATCATGCATGACTAAATTATTGAAATTCTTAGTTTTTTCAGTGACAATTTTCCATTTGATCCAGCCACATAAATAGTAGTAGAACTTCCTATAGGACAGAAGTCTCTCTCTTAAAGGAGCAATACCTGAACAAATCATTTTATCGATGGTTATTTTACGCATGGTAAAGCTTGAAGACAATCTGGGAAGGCGATTCGAGAAACTGAGGATTAGTTTATTGAATTCATGTAACTTTTCGTGTGTATATTGTGTCGCCGAAAATTTCCAGAATATTTCTGCAGATACATTACGCCTATCAACTGCCGACCGGCCCCTTACTCCAGATGAGTTCATCAGACTAATTGAAGCTGTACATCGTTTGACTGGCCTGAAAAGCATACGATTAACCGGTGGAGAACCACTACTCTACAGCGATCTTTTCCCGTTAATCAATCATATCCAGAAAATTGGCATATCCGATATCCGGCTTACAACAAATGCATATTACCTGAAAGAAAAAGCTTCAAAACTATTTGATGCCGGTATTAAATCCATCAACATTTCAGTCGATGCCATCGATCAGGATATTTTCAATAGTATTTCGCGACATCCAAATACTGCGAGAGTTTTTTCAGGAATTGAAGCTGCCGTAAAAATAGGAATGGATGTAAAACTGAATGCTGTGATTATGCGTGGAAAAAACGATTCTCAAATCATCCCATTACTTGAATATGCTACCGAACTGGGTGTCAGAATTCGTTTCCTTGAATTAATGAAAATGGGCCATTTGTACCACTCCGAGAACGGTCTCTTCTTTTCAGAAAAGGAAATACTTACAATAATTCAGAAAAAGTACCCGATCGAAAGTCTACCACGCGGACATGCCGAAACAGCAAATTACTGGCGTGCTTCCAATGGTGGAATCTTCGGCATAATTGCCAACGAATCAACACCGTTCTGCCACGATTGCAATCGCTTGAGAATGGACAGCAACGGCTTTTTCTATGGTTGCCTCAGCAATGCGCATGGCGAAAAACTCTCGGAATATATTGACGACGATTTTCTGCTGACCGAAAAACTGAGAGGGCTTTTACGACTTAAGCAACCGGTTAAATTTCATGGAAGTGAATTATCAATGAGAAACATAGGAGGATGATATGGATAAAAGATCGATCAAAATAATCTGTTTTGCCGGGCTCCGGAAATATTTCGGCAACGAAACAACGGTTCATGTCGAACCCGAAGCCAGCTATTCAAAAATAATTGACGAATTGAAAAGCATTAACCCCGATGCTACTGAAATTTTATTGAGCTGCAGAATTGCAGTAAATGAAGAATTTATATCGCTGGAAGAGCCATTAAAAACCGAAAACACTTTATTTCTGATTCCGCCATCGAGTGGAGGTTAAACATTAAGCATTATGGAACATTTGCAATATACAGGGTTAAATTATAGCAAACTTTTCGATGGGTTTCGAAATCCCAACAGCGGAGCTGTGGTGCTCTTCAGCGGCGAGGTAAGAAACAATAACAAGGGCCGGGAAGTTACTCATTTGGAATACGAGGCCTACGAACCTATGGCCAATAAAATGATTGATGAGATTATTAGAGAAGCCATTTCGCGATTTAAGCTGAACCAGGCCGTTTGCCTACACCGACTGGGGCGGGTCGAAATCAGTGAATGTGCTGTTGTTGTCATTACCGGGGCCGGCCACCGAAAAGAAGCATACGATGCCAATCGATACATTATCGACAGGGTAAAAAATGAAGTGCCAATCTGGAAACACGAATTCTTTACAGATGGAACCAGCGAATGGGGTCAAAATTGCGATTGCGTAACTCACGAAGACGAACACAAGCACAATCACCAACATGAGAAAGCTAAGTAATGAGGATTCATCAAGATTTGCCCGACATCTTTCTCTGGCAGAAATTGGCAAGAAGGGTCAGGAAAAATTAAAAAATGCACGGGTTTTGGTTATTGGAGCCGGTGGTTTGGGAAGTCCGCTGTTGATATACCTTGCGGCAGCCGGAATTGGAACTATTGGCATCGTTGATGACGACGTGGTAAGCCTATCAAATCTTCAAAGGCAAATCCTATATACGACTGCCGAGGTGGGTTTAAAAAAGGTGACGTTAGCTTCGCAAAAACTGTCAGCATTATATCCTGAAATTGAAATCCAACTTTTCGATTTAAGACTTAACGAGGAAAATGCAGAAGAAATCTTCAAAAAGTATGATGTAATTGCCGATTGTACCGATAATTACAAAACGAGAGCGCTTATCGGAAAATTCGCGACAAAATTGGGTAAACCATTGGCTTTTGCTTCAGTTTTGAATTACGAAGGGCAAGTCAGTGTGTTTAATTATCAGGGTGGACCAGCCTTTAACGATTTGTATCCCAACATTCCTAAAGATGGAATTTACAAAGAAAATGAAATTGGCTTGTTAGGCGTTTTGCCGGGAATTACAGGAACACTTCAGGCTAACGAAATCATCAAGATCATTACGGGATACGGCGAAGTTATCAGCGGGAAACTGTTAGTCTTTAACATTCAGGAAAACAGATTTAATCTTTTCAAGATTTAACCGATTCATTTCCATTGCTGACGGACATCAATCAAAATCTGAATCAATCTGGAAACTTCAGGCTCCAGAATAACTCACAAAAGAATAATTCCATCAATTAAAGTGATTCAGGTATAATTCGCGATACGATTCCAATGTGTCGACATCCTTTATTATCTCATTGCATAACAACAATCTGACCTTGTCGGGATATTGCTGAATTATCGTTTTGGCTCCTTTTTCCCCATGAAGATTTTTAAGTTCGGTAAAATAGCACCTGTCGAAAAGTGCCGGAACTCCCTGCCAGCCTTCAGCTGATGTGGATGCAATAATTTGTTGATGTCCTTCTTCAAAAGCGTTCAAAATAGCTTCAAAATGAATGAAGGGAATCAACGGCTGATCAACCAGAGTAATTAATACAGCCCCAGCCGTTAATTCCAATCGCTCTATTTCTTTTATTCCACAGGCAACAGAGCTGGCCATTCCTGATTTCCAATTCTCATTGACAACTACAATTACCGGGTATTTTTGAATAACAGGTAAAATCAGATCAGCATATGCACCCAAAACAACAATTACGGATTTTCCTGCTTGCATAAGCATCTGAATCTGATGTTCGATGAGTGTTTGTTCACCCCAAGGCAACAACTGCTTGGGATTTCCCATCCGCGACGAAACACCCGCAGCCAATAATATAATCGGAATATCAGCCATGAATTGAACCCACCTTTTCGCTTAATGAAACAGGTTGCTGCCGGCGAATCACACTCAGTATTTCCGCAAGAATTGACACTGCAATTTCCGGAGCACTTTCTGCACCAATACTAATTCCTGCAGGTCCGTGAATCTGTTCCAGGAAATCGGTCGAGATATCGGGCATATAATCGAGCAACATCGAAAGGACGCGTTCTCTCCGGTTGTTCGAACCCAGCAACCCAAGGTAAGCCGGGTGGGTGTCTTTCAGCGCCATCAGGTATTGAACATCTTTATTGAAGCTGTGAGTCATTAAGACTACTGCAGTTTGCTCATCAATTCCAGAGGTGTCGATATCGTTGAAGGTTGGAGCAATAAGTGAATTGGCTCCGGGAAAATATTCGCACGATTTCGATTCGTCGGGCGAGGCAACAACCGTAACTTCCCAGCCAAGCAACCTTGCAGCCTGACACAGCTGAACGGCATCATGTTCGGCACCAAATATGAAGAGCTGAAACAGAGGTTTTAATGTTTGAGCAAAACATTCCTGGTTCGTTAGCTGGTCAATTGTAAATGAAGGATTCAACGAATATTTCCTACCGTTCAAAAGCACCATTGTTCCCACATTGCTATATTCCCCAACTTCTCGGTAAAACCATGCTTCCATCCGGAAAGACTGCCTTTTTTCAATCTGTTTTTCGAATGCCGCAAACAATTCATCAGAGATAAAAACCGGTTCAATCAAAATATGAACAATGCCCTCGCAACCGATTCGAAAACGCCCGTCATAAACAATTACTTTGGCTTTACCTGTTTGGAAAACCCGTTGTGCCTGTCGTTCAATTTCGGTTTCTACACATCCGCCGCTCACCGCCCCGACCATCCCGCCATCCTGACTCATGATCATACAAACTCCAGGACGACGATACGATGAACCGTCTAATGCAACTATCGATATAAACACAGCTTTTTTGCCAATTTCCTGCCAGCTTTTTAAAGTCTGAAACAAAAATCTTATTTCGTGTGTCATAACTATAAAGAGGGTTTCAGTTATCGGATAATTTAATGTTATTCGAAACGGTTTTTAATAAAAGGCTGATGATAATAACGGGTTCCGGTGGCCTTGTATAGGGCATTTGCCAAAGCTCCCATCACAGGCGGATAAGGAGGTTCTCCAAGCCCGGTTGGATTAATCTCATTTTCGACAAAATGAACCTCAATTTCCTTGGGCGCCTCATTATGCCTGATTAGTCGGTAGGAATCAAAATTATCCTGATCAGGTTTTCCTTTTGTAAAAGTAAGCTGTCCATACATGGCCTGTCCTATTCCATCCACAATGCTACCTTCTGTCATATTAATTGCAGCGTCCGGATTCACAACAATTCCGCAATCAATAGCGGCATACACTTTTTGAACGATAGGCGTATCATTTTCAACGGTGAGATCCAACACATTTGCCACATACGAACTATGACAGAAATATGCAGCAACTCCGCGATTTTTTCCAGATGAATTTTTATCCCAACCTGATTTTTCGCGCACCAATTCCAGAACTCCGGCATAACGGGCAGCATCATAATCGTTCTTCTCTCCCACAGGATTTTCCTTTGCCCGTTTTAAAAGATCGAGCCTGAACTGAATTGGATCTTTGCCCATCGCTTCGGCTACTTCATCCAGAAACGACTGCTCGGCTACTGCATTAAAATTGGAGCCTGGAGCTCGCATTGCCCCAACGCTAATATTTGATTCTATCTCCCAGCTTTCAGCCATATAATTATCAATAGCTCCGGCTGGAAACCGGTTGGCATGAAGCGCATTTTCAGGAACACCACCCATTTTAACATGAAAACCTATGAGATTATTATTGGCATCGAGTGCGGCTCGATACAAGGCATGATAAGCCGGACGATAAATACCAAAGGTAATTTCGTCTTCGCGTGAATAGATCAGCTTAACCGGAGCTTTCATTTTTTGTGAAATCAACGCGGCTTCCACCATAAAGTGTCCATACAATCGCCTGCCAAAGCCACCACCCATGCGGGTCATCTGAATGTCAATCTTCTCCAATGGCAAACCAAGTCGTGCCGACAAGGTCTTTTCCATGTATTCCGGAGATTGAATTGGTCCAACCAATACGGCGTTGTCGGCTGTTACATCAGCAAAAAAGTTCATGGGTTCCATCGGCGTGTGTGCCAGAAATGGTGCCGTATAAGTTCGCTCAATTATTTTTGCTGCATTTTTGAAGGCTTCTTCCGGATTACCGTCTTTTCGTTCAATCTTACCGGGGTTTGCTGCTGCAGCAACCATTTTGGCACTGTGATCAGACGTACTTTCCAGACCAGCCGGAACGGTAACAAGCTGATCGCCTCCCCAGCCGGCCATAGCAATTTTATAATCAGCAAAGGGTTCCCATTCTACTTTTAGAAAGTTCCGGGCATTCATTACTTCCCAGGTCGAGTCGCCAACAACAGCCACCAGCTCAGTGAACGAATTGGTATCGCACCATTGGGGTTTATAATCATCATTATAGGTTTTAATCTTGAAAATATCCCTGATTCCGGGCTTAGCTTTGGCTTCCGTTGCATCAAACGATTTCAGTTTCATACCAAAAGCCGGCGGATGGACGACCATAGCGATAAGCATTCCTTCCTTTTTGTAATCGAGCCCAAATAGCGGTTGACCAGTCACGATTTTATGACCATCAACATTTTTTTGTGAAGTTCCGATAATTTTAAAATCTTTCAGTTCTTTCAATTCTACTTCTTTCGGAACGGGTATCTGAGCAGCGGCTGATGCTAATTCGCCATAACCAGCCTTTTTACCACTTTTTTTATGGTACAGAATACCTTGCTCAGTTGTAATTTCTGACACCGGAACATTCCATTTTTTTGCAGCAGCTTCCATCAGCATTTTACGTGCTGAAGCGCCAGCCATGCGGAGTCCTCCCCAGCTTTGCTTTATCGAATCACTTCCTCCTGCTAATTGTCTCTTAAAAATCTCGGTGTTCAAAGGTGCCTGCTCAACCAAGACATCTTTCCAGTCTACATCCAGTTCATCGGCCACAATCATCGGCATCGAGGTTTTTACATTCTGTCCGATTTCGGGATTAGGTGACATGATAGTTACTTCACCATTTACACCAATTTTAAGATAACCGTTTATTTTAAACCATTCTTTAGGCATATCAGCCTCTTCGGCTCCTTGTGCGCTTAATGATGCAAACCAGTTAAAACCTAGCATCAGTCCGCCACCGGCCAAAGCTGAGCTTTTAATGAAAGATCTTCTTCCGAAATTTATTTTTGCTGTTGTCATTTTTCAATCATTTTAGGTTTGAATCAATCATTAAGAATTGGCGGCGGTTTTAATTGCTTTCTTAATCCGTGTATAAGTACCGCAACGGCATAAGTTTCCGCTCATGGCCTCTTCAATTTCCTGATCAGTAGGATGAGGATTCTTCTTTAACAAAGCAGCCGCAGTCATAATTTGTCCGGTCTGACAATACCCACATTGGGCAACATCTACTTCAAGCCAGGCTTTCTGTACCGGGTGATCTCCATTTTCAGAGAGTCCCTCAATGGTGGTAATTTCTTTGTCGCCAACTTCCGAGACGAAAGTGATACAGGAGCGGACAGCCTCTCCATCCAGATGAATAGTGCAGGCTCCACATTGTGCAACTCCGCACCCAAATTTGGTACCTACCAGATTGAGATGATCCCGAAGTACCCAAAGCATTGGAGTATCGGGATCTACATTTACACGATAAGTCTTTTTGTTGATTTTTAAATTAAAAACTGCCATAGTTTGAAAATTTTAATTTCCAGTTTAGTGATTTAGTCGTTAATTATCTTGTTGTCGTATTTTCAATTGAGAATTAATTTTCACTACCGATTAAATACAAATAACTGTACAACACTCGTTTGGCAGTAATGTTTTCAACTACCAACATTTTCCCGATCATATCAGTGCATTTTTTATTGCCGGATTTGCCCGATAAATTTCAGGTTGGCTAAACAGATTGGAATGGTAATTTACATAAAATAGAAACCACATTATCGGGATGGTTATACCACCTCGAACTATTGTTGTGATGGTTTTTATTTTAACCAGGAAAAAACTGAAAAATTGGTAAATATTAAAATAAATGGGACTGTTTATTCTCCCAAACTAGCCGCCAACTCAATCAACACTTTGGTTATTAACTAATATTATGGCTATTCACAAGTTCAAAAAAAATATCCCCTTGCCTAAAATTTGGGCAAGGGGATAAAAAACAGATAGACGTTATTTAATATCTCATTATTCTGGAAGCATATTTTGCTGATTTATTGCTTCACATATTCGAACCAATCGTAATCGGCACTAGCCGAGCATTTTTTCCCATTCCCAGTTGCATAAAGTCCTACATACACCCCTGTAAAACCACCAACAGTTTCCGAACTCAAAAATTTTGACGCTACTTTCTGAACTTCCTTCATCGCTTCGTTTCCTTGAGCATAACAGAAACTAAAATTCGACCTTTCGCCTTTAATCATAAGCTTTACCGGCCCGGATTTCAAGGTTATTTCTTCAGAATCGTGAATTATATTGCCAAAGCGTAACCGGCAAATCAGCACCCGTTTACCATTCAACTGCTTTACAAGCAAATCGAAATGAGCACCATTGTTAAGTATGGTCATTCCGGCTTCCTCATTGCTTTTGCTCGGGTTAAATTCCATTTGAGACGTAGCTGTAAAATTCATATCCTGGATACGCCGCCCAATAAATGTTGGCGACTTCTGATCTTCAATAGTCTGTTCTGATCCAATCAGGCGTAAAAATCCTTTACGCGTAGTCAGCGAATAATTTTCAGTTACCGGATAGCGCATGTAATTCCACTCAAGGCCAGGTTTATCTGTATCAAATTCTGTTCTGGCTGGCTTTTCAGCAACAGGTTTTAACGGAAGCGTTGGGCAAGTCATGTCAATAGTTACGGTTCCGTTGCCATTTACCACGGGCCATCCGTTTTTTGGCCACGACACCGGTGCAAGGCAGGTTTCACGTCCGAGAACATGATGGGTTCCATCTCCGTTCGAGCGATAGCCATGAAAAACAATCCACCACGAACCATCGTGAGCATTTATGATATCAGCATGCCCCACACCCTGAATGGGATTACCTTGCCCGGCAGCATTCACATGAGTCAAAATTGGATTTGCAGGATTCGAATTATAGGGACCCCAAATATTTTTACTTCGGGCAATGGTTTCGGAATGAGCCTCTTCGGTACCACCTTCGGCGGCCATCAGGTAATAAAAGCCATCTTTTTTATAAATGTGTGGTCCCTCTGCATAACGACCTCCTATTCCATTCCAAACGGTTCTTCCCTCCGAAAGAAACTTACCGGTTTTTAGGTCGATTTCGTGCAATTCAAATGTTGAAGATATGACATATACTTTCCCATCCTCATCAAAAAACAAATCAGGGTCGATGCCTTGTACCTGAGTAAAAATCGGATCGGACCACGGACCTGCCGGATTGGTTGCTGTTACATAAAAATTACCTTCACCACCTATATTGGTAGTTATCATGTAAAAAGTTCCATTATGATAGCGAATGGTAGTAGCAAAAATGTTGAGTCCTTTAGGGAGTTGTGTTGCACGATCGATACAATAGCCAATCAATTCCCAATTTACCAGATCTTTGCTATGAAAAACTGGAACGCCGGGAAAATACTCGAAAGTGCTGTTTACCAAATAATAATCGTCTCCAACCCGGCATACGCTTGGATCTGAAAAAAATCCCGGGATAACCGGATTATGATAGGTTACTTTTTCATTAGGATTGGCAACTGCAGAAAATGGAGTTTGGGCGCGCAGACTCAAACAAATAATAATCAGGAGAACAAGGATTGCATACTTTTTTTTCATTTTGGACTTATTTTAGGTTCGGACAAATTTAGGCTTTTCAAACAATTAAAGTAGGCGGTCGTCAGGGTATGTCAACCTAAACTTCAGATTCACTATTATTGAATAGTTCTTCAAAATACTAGAATGACCAAAGAAGATTGGATTTTGGAAATAACGATTTACACCAGTGAATTTTTTTCGCTTTACGCAAATCTTGCATAGTTTCTCAAGTCTGCGAAACGAAAAAAGCCGTCAACTTTTTGATTGACGGCTTTTTAATTCAAATAATTTGTACTCTACGTGACTCCGGCAAGACTCGAACCTGCAACCTTCTGATCCGTAGTCAGATGCTCTATCCATTAAGCTACGGAGCCATTGCAAAAGCGATGCAAATATAGTACTTAAATAAATAAAAACAACCCTACAAAACAGTTTTTTTGACTAATTGTACTTATTCATTTTATCGTCAATAAAAACATCCTGATTATGACGTGTTTGTATTTTAATATTTGTAATCATTTCTTCGGCACCACTTGCATAAACTGCCTCGTGAATGTCTTTCACAAGCGTCATAATCTCATCGTAACCGCCTTCAATTACCGTCTCAAACGGACAAACACGATAATTAAGTCCCGATTTTTGGATCAACTCAATAGCAACATCAACCAGTTCGTAAGTTCCTTTATCCTTAGCCCGAGGTAATACCTGGATCGCCAAATTAATCTGATTTTTCATTTTTAATACTTTTCCCGATTAATGAAATTCCTGATTTCATCAACACTCATTCGTTTAACATTGGTAATAATTATATCCTGACGAATAAAATCGCCATATTGATTGCATTCGTTTATCACGCTGCTGAATACACCTTGAATATCTGATTTAACGGGTAAAAGGAGAACAGCAATGGCGAGATCTTTTTCAAAACGTATTTCTTCCAAAATGCCATTACTATGCTTCAATGCATAATCTAACTCATCTTGAATCAGTTTGCGCTGAACCGAAGAAAATTCGTCGAAGTTTTCCTTTGAAATAAACACTACAAAATAGCGCAGATTTTGTCCCTTTCCACCGAGCCCGGTTGAGATATAAACCTGCTGCTCGTCCATAAGTGAACTTTGAATAACCATGCGGCTTTCCTGCAAAGCCAGAATGCTCCACTCTCTTAATTCCGGATCAGGATTTCGTGCGTATTTTTCAATTGTTCTAAAAGCTTCAACCTTTTCCTGAGAAGCAAGCAAAACAAGCAAATTCTTTTTCTCCTCAATTGAAACTTCAGGATTAAACAAATCCACCTGATGTTGCATTACCATTTCAATCGGAAATTTTGCTTTTATATCACGGCTATAGTTAAAATATTCCATTTGTAGCTCAACATCAATCTGTTCCTCAAGGATGCTGAAATTTTCGGGCAACGAAGAAATTGCCTCCTGAATTTTCTTATATATATTGTCTTCTTCCATCCCTTTGTTCATATTCTGCAAAAGTAACTGAATCAATTATGATTTTTCAAGAAAGCAATATTTTTTGAGAGTTTTGTCAAAACTTAAATATCTTTGTGAAGTTATTCTTATTTAGTTTAAATTAGTATTGGTTCGGATAGATTAGCGTGCGACTCTCTGAAGTAAAAAATAAAGAAACTGTAATAATTACCAAGGTTTTAGGCCATGGTTCTTTCCGTAAAAGAATCACTGAAATGGGATTTGTAAAAGGGAAAGAGGTTACCGTAATTAAAAACGCTCCATTCAACGGCCCGATTGAATATAAGATTCTCGATTACAACATAACCCTTCGACGTACCGAGGCTAATCTAATTGAGGTAGTTAGCCAGGCAGAGGCACCTGATTTTGTTACCCAAAACTTTGAAGGGGTTATCGATTATGAAAGCCTCAAAATATCGGCTAAAGAAAAAGAACGAACAATCAATATCGCCTTAATTGGTAATCCCAACTGTGGAAAAACAACGCTATTCAATTTTCTCTCCGGATCAAAAGAACATGTAGGAAACTACAGCGGCGTAACTATAGATGCCAAGAAAGCCACTTTTACTAATTCTGACTATAACTTTAATATCTTCGACCTTCCCGGAACGTACTCGCTAACAGCATATTCTCCCGAAGAAATCTATGTACGGAATTTCATTATGGATGAAACTCCCGACATTGTAATTAATGTGATTGATTCGTCGAACCTGGAGCGCAACCTTTTCCTGACAACCCAGCTAATTGACATGGATATTAAGGTTGTCATCGCATTGAACATGTACGACGAGTTACTGAAAAACGAGGTGAAATTCGATTATAAAAGTCTTGGGAAACTTATCGGAATACCCATAATACCGATGGTAAGTTCAAAAGGTGTT
>JAJZSZ010000486.1 GCA_021849365.1 Bacteroidota bacterium
TGATTCCGGTCTCAGCCAGACGGGCATATTTCAATTCCACATCGTAATAATTGTTGATGTTGTCGATCCCGAAGACACGGTTCCCTTTTTCTGCAAAATGCTTTACCGTATGAAATCCGATAAAACCGGCGGCACCTGTTACTAAAATCTTCATAGTCTACTTTTTATTCTATTTCAACATAGTAGTAAATTCCTGTCTGGCAGGTTTTCTTACCTTTAATAAATACCTGAATGGAGTCATTTCGCTCAATGGCTTTGTTAAATGTGAATAAGATTGCTGGCGTTTTGATACGATTTGTTTTATACAAATCACATATTCTAAGCTTTTTAAGTTCCTGCCCAAGATAAACATCAAGATTGCTAGCCCTGGTCATTTCGCAATAATAGTAGTTTACCCCACCTTTTTTTATCGCTGTTTCTTTTGCCTGATTGCACAACTGGTTGAGCCCGATCATTGAATTATACTGCGGCACAGCTAGCGATACTGTAAAAACGGCAAGCAACATACCGGTGCCCATTGTTATTATTCCAACATTCAAATGGTGTTTGTACAGATACCTCAGTGTCAAAATTCCAGTTCCGGAAAGTATAAAGGCTGCGAAAAGCACCATGTAAGAGGAACTTAATGCACTGATGTTGATGAAATATTGCGCGATGATTATTCCCGGCAAAGCAATGCATAGCAAACCGGCCGGAATGCCCACAAGAATGTATATCCATCGTGGCGAACCTAACTTTTTGAACCACAGCAATGATAGATAGACAAAGAATGGGAAAGCCGGGAGCAGATACACCGCCAGTTTGGAGCTGAACAGTGATAAAATCGCAAATGTTGAAATCGTAACCGACAGAAAGAAGCGCTCCAGATCGGTTGAAGCCATTCGTTTTTTCAGCCCGGCCCAAAGAATTCCGATGACCAGAAACGACCATGGTGCCAGCGAATACCAAATCGTCACGAAATAATAATAAAATGGTTCTTGGTGATGAAACGAATTCACTGCACGGTTCACCGTTTGATTAAAGAGCAGATTGTTGAGATATTGACTTCCTCCTTCAGCATAAACTCCCGCAAACCAAGCCCCGCAAAGCGTTAATAATACAGCCAGCGTTTTCCAGCCCCAATATCTGCCAATGGTTTTCAGTTCTTTTTTCAGAATCAAGAAAACTACTATAGAAACCAAAGGCACAATTATTCCCATCGGCCCCTTGGTTAACAGGGCCATAAATACGAAGATTGGAAACAGCCACGAATCGCCAGATTTTCCTTCACCATTATACCTCCTGAAAAAGGTATAAAGTGCCAGAACGATAAACATACACATCAGCATATCCATCCGGAGAACAATGGCCGTTCCAATAAAAAAGCCGCAGGTCATCAGCATCAGTTCACCAATCAGGCGTTCCTTTTCTGAGAGGAGGTTCTCGACCCATTTATCCATAATGCAAACAACAACTAATGCGGGAACAAATGAAAATATGCTCAGGAAAAACATGCTGTGATACCCAAAAATTGTTTTGCCCAACATCACAATCCAGAGGTAAAGTGGCGGCTTATCGGCATAAATTAATCCGTGGTTGTAAAATGTAAAGATCGAGCCATTGTGCAGCGCCTCATCGGCTATACTCAAGTACCGAAGTTCATTATTGGGCGAAAAGTCGCGGAAAATGAAAATTGGTAAAAATGCCAATGAATATAGGAAATATCGAATGGCTTTGTTATTCATATTAAAATATTTTTCAAATAATTAAAAAACTAAATTTTAAGAATTTTATAAAGTTCATACATTTGATCACGCATGGATTCAATTACTAATCCTGGCAAATTATTGTGCAATAAAATTGGCGCCACCATACCCATCGTGATGGAAACGTAATTGGCAGCCATAATAGAAGTGTTAATATCCTTCCGTATTTCGCCGCGTGCAATTGCATTATCCATTATGGTTTTAATTTTCTCAATTTCATTGGCTAAAAGATCTTCCTTACGATTGGCAAATCCTGGATAATGCCTGAAAGCATCGATAGTAAGCGACATATAGTTAATAGGTATAAAACCAGGTGTCTCTCCGCAGATATCGTGAATTATTTTCGTGTTTTTTTTTAGACTTTCTTCAATAAACTGAACCATAGTAATTTCTGTATTTGGAATACTTAGTTCAGTAATTATTAAATATTTATCTACTACCGACTTAAACAGTTCTTCTTTGTTTCTGAAATAGTGATACAGAGTCCCTTTGGTAAACCTAATGGCCTCGCTAATGTCTTTAATTGAAACAGCTTCATAGCTGCGACCTAAAAAAAGGCTGTATGCCTGTTCAATAATAAATTCTTTGGTGTTATTCATAATCGTACGTACTAGAATCTGTTAAATCACTCAATACTTTTATTCCCTATCTGATTATTGCTCATATTTGCCCGTTACCTGTAAATATTTGGCTTTGGCGATCTGATAATTGCCACGGAAATTGACCAGTTTATCTTTCGACGATTGTAGAAGCGCCTGTGCTTCAAGTAAATCTGAAACATTGATTAACCCTGCAATATAATTATCGTGGCTGACTTTCAGGTTTTCTTCGGCCTGAGCAATGGAGCTTTCAGCCAGCTGAACTTGCTTGAAAGCTTCATCGAGCGTGTTACGTGCCAGTTGCATTTGGAGCAACAGTTTCTCTGTATTGTCGGTCACCATATTCTGGTTTTGTTCTTCCTTGAAACGCCGTTCTTTCAGCTTGTGCGAAGCTTCCCACCAACCCGAAATCGGGATGTTAACCGATCCAAAAACCATTCCGTAACCAGTTCCTTTCCCATTCATGATATCGAGGTACTGGGCTCCGACTCCCCCACCAACCTGTGGCCTGTCTTCACCCTGCTGTAGTTTGGTTTGATACTTTTCGGCTTCTGTGCTTTTTTGCAGTAACTTATAGTCTGCGCGGTCCAACAATGCCTCCTTGTGATCGGTATATAAAAGTTGTGGCGGCTCGGTTTG
>JAJZSZ010000487.1 GCA_021849365.1 Bacteroidota bacterium
CGATCTTATTTTGCTGGGAAACCGGAGGAAAGTCGCCACAACGCACCTGGATTGTGAATGCCGATGGCTCCGGTTTGCGTCCGCTTTATCCCGAATCACCTTATGAATGGATAACCCACGAAGCGGTTATCAGTCCCGACGAAGTGGCTTTTGCCATCATGGGACACCGCAAAATTCCGAATACATCTACTGAAACAAAACCAGGAACTGATGTGAAAGGTGCAAATCCTGGTCAGGAAGCGGAGTGGGGACCAAGCGGAACCCGTGAGAAGCCAACCGGATTAGGCATTGTCAACATCAACACCCGCGAAATGATCCTTGCAGGGCAAATCCCGTTCGGAAGCGGCTTCTGGCATGTGAATGGCTCAGCCGACAAGCGTTTTGTGGCAGGTGATGACTTCGACCGAAACCTCTACCTGATCGACCGCAAAACGCACGAAATGATTTTGCTGACCACCGGACACAAACCCACGGCAGCCGATCATCCGCATCCAACTTTTAGTCCCGACGGAACGCGCATTGAGATTCAATCGGCCATGCTTTCCGAAGACAATAAGTCGATGAACATTTGCATCGTGCCTGTTCCCGAAGAATGGCTCAAGCGAAAATAAAGAAGTATGAACCATTTGAAATATAGTATCTTCCTGATTCTGGCATTTCTCTTTTTCCTGAAAACTGTGGCTCAGGAAGATCGTGGTTACAAGATTTACCAGTTTCCGGCTAATATGATTCCGCGAATCGATGGAAACACAGATGATTGGGCTGACTTTCCGGCTGAATATGTGGTGGGAACTGATCAACTTTGGGACGACTCGAAACATTATCCGGAAGTTGATCCGAAAAATCTGGATGTAAAAGTTCGGGTGGCTTGGGTGAAAGGCATGAACCGCTTGTATTTCCTGTACGAGGCATATGACAATTACTGGGATTTTTCGTTACCCGGCTTGCACAACGACATTTTTGAGCTGGTAGTTGATGGTGATCTTTCCGGAGGGCCGTTGATTGTTGAGCAACATCCCAATCCGTCGCCCAATAGAATGGAGACTTACTTTAATTTCCAAGGAGTTCATGCACAGAATTACCACATTTTTACACCGGCCGAAGGAAAGGATTGGGCTTTGTACTGGGGGCCGCAAAACTGGATAAAAAATTTGCCTTATTCCAACATTGCCTATTCGTACAATTTCAAACCGGGAGAACCGGGAAAACTTATAGCCGAATTCTGGATAACTCCGTTTGACAAGGCAAGCGCCGAAGGTCCTGATAAATCGGTTGAGTCGGTACTTTCAGAAAATAAGAAAATCGGACTGACCTGGGCGGTGATTGATTACGACGATGTGGTGGACGAATCGAAAAAAGGCTTCTGGAATTTGTCGAAAAACCATAAAATGTATGGGAATTCGAGCCTCGGAACAGTTTTTACGTTGATGCCGCTCGAAGAAAAATATCAAAAAGCATTTGCAGCGCAATGGTCGTTCGCGGTGACCGACACTACGAAGCACGAAGTAACTTTTAAGGACGAAAGCCGCGGTACGATTACCGGCTGGCATTGGGATTTTGGCGACGGAACTTCTTCCACAGAGCAAAATCCGGTACATCAGTATAAAGAGCCTGGCAAATTCATAGTCATTCTGGATATTGAAGGCCCCGCAGGAAAATCGAGAATGTCGAAAGTTTGGGATTTAGCAGTAAAATAGTTGTGTAATTTTGCTTCCTAAACCTAAGTAAAACCAATATGTATCTAAGAACAACTATCCGAAAGATTGTATTACCATTTTTCTTTGTAGTGTTTGGGGCTGTTATTCCTCTGTTTGCCCAGGCTCAGTATTCGATTCCGAAGAATGTGCATCGCATTGTATTTTTGGGGAATAGCATCACCTATGCGGGGCAGTATGTTACCGATGTTGAGGCTTACCTCGTGGCCAAATACCCCAAACGACATTTCGAAATTATTAATGTTGGTCTTCCCAGCGAAACCGTTTCAGGACTTTCGGAAGAAGGGCATGCAAACGGTCAGTTTCCGCGCCCTGATTTGCATGAACGACTTGCCCGCGTTTTAACGATGACAAAACCGGATCTCGTGTTTGCGAGTTATGGCATGAACGACGCGATTTATATGCCGCTCGACAGCATCCGTTTTCAGAAATACAAGGACGGAATCAATTGGTTACACACTGAAGTAATCAAATCGGGCGCCCGAATTGTACACCTTACGCCGCCTGTCTTCGATGAAAAACAGTGGGCCGTTGAAGGCTATTCGGGTGTACTCGATGTATACTCGAGATGGTTGCTCGACCAACGTAAAGCTCAAAAGTGGGATGTGGCAGATGTGCATTTCCCGATGCAGAAGGCTCTTGAAACATATCGTGCAGCTGATTCGAATTTCTATTTTGCCAAAGATGGCGTGCATCCCGGCGATTTGGGACATTGGGTAATGGCCAAACAAATACTCTTGTTTTTGGGCGAGAACGAAGTGGATAATGCAAAAACTATTCACGAGGCACTTTCCGGATTTCCTCATGGTGAAGAGATATTAAAAATGGTGGCGCAGCGGCAAGCTGTAACGAAGGATGCCTGGCTCACGGCTATAGGGCATAAGCGACCCGGAATGAATAAAGGGATAGCACTTGATTCAGCAAAAATGTACAGTACTGAGATTGAACGGCAAATACAGTTACTGAGGAAATAGGGAGTAAAATAAAAGACCGGAAAAAATTTAAGTTTTTCCGGTCTCTTTTATTTCTATCAGCAGGCTATAACCTATTTTACTTCCAGAATAATTTCATCAAGAGCCCTTTTCGGGACATGATGCACCTGTTCTTCGTCGCGCCAGTATTTGATTTCACCGTTTTGCATCTCTTCCAGAACCACGGTTTCTTTTGGTTTGCCCAGAGCTACCACATACAAAATATCGTATTGTTCCGATAAGTTCAGCAGTTGCCGCAATTTGTTCCGGTTAACCGAGTGAATGATGCAGAGATCG
>JAJZSZ010000488.1 GCA_021849365.1 Bacteroidota bacterium
TCACCTGTCCAGCCCCTTTTTCTTCAGCCAAGCCGACATCAAATCCGCGATTTGAACATTGTTTAAATCTGAAAACGGGAAATGGGTATTGCCTTTGATTCCAATCTCCGGCAGATGTACCACTGTCACATCTCCACCATGCTTGTTGACTGCATCTCTCCACAACCTGGCCATTTCGAGGCGTGCCCGCCATCCATCCTGCCCGGGATTGGCATTTGGCTGATCGGGGATGTTATCGCCGTAATAAATAATGATTGGGATTTTGGTCAACTTCATAAAATCAACCAATGGCACTCCTAATGCGGGCATTGTGCCTCCAGCCATTGGGATAGGAGCGGGCACATCTCCTTCAGGAAACACGAAACCACTTCCCGGCTCGTAAGAGACGATGGCCTTGATATTTTGATTTTTGATGGCAGTTGCCCAGCCCATGCCACCAGAATGTGAATGAGTAACCAAAATTGCCGGGCCAATTTGAGTGAAAAGTGCCGAAACCGCATCCGTATTAACATTTATATCAATAGGTCCTACGTTGGGTGTCATGGAACGGAAATACTGGTTCAGGGTAGCCTGATCGCGCGCAAATTGCACTCCGTCAAAATAGTTGGGCCAGATACCTATCCGGAAAGTGTCAAACCATTGTTGTTCGTCGGGCGTTGGTGAGATTGTTCCTGCGACCGTGCTTCGGCCGGCATTGCCTCTTCGTGGCTGGTCTATCAGATAGACTCCAAAACGCCTCCGCAAAAAGATGTTCTGGTACCCTTCCCTTCCATCGGGTGTGGTTTCCCAAGTCTTGGAAAACTGTCCGATGCCATGCCACATCACCAACGGGTATTTGCGTGCATCCACCGGAACCTGGTAAAATACATAAGCGTGATCACCATGAAAAGTTTGACCATCCGGGGTGGGTTGATAGGGATTGAATGTCCCGGCATTTGACACCACTGTTCCTCCAACTGCAAAGCTGCCTTGCTCCAGAATCATCAATGGCTTCTCCTTGGTTTTTGCATAAGCAGTCAGACTGGCGACAGTCAGAATTAACAAGAGAGCACTCACCAAATTTGAGCGCTTATTGCCAACTATGAAGGCACTGCTTAACTGAACAGATTTTTTATCGTATCTCTCAATTCTCATTTTACAGTTCTATTTATTCCACAAATGTAAGCACCTGCAAATCAGGTATTGGTATACAGAATACGGAATCCTCTACCATTTTTACTGATCGGACTTTTTGAATGTTTACAGCAAGGTTGGAATCATTAAATTTGCTTCTGAAAAACAACAACAGCTATGGAACCGATTTTCAAATTTGATACGGTAGCACAGTACAATGCGCTGAACAATCACCAGACATTTCACCCTTTGGTGAGCGTCATTGATTTTTCAAAGGCGAATCCAAGGTCGTGGGGAGGGGAAAAGACCGTTAGAATTAATTATGGCATGTACTGTATTTTTTTAAAAGATTTAAAATGCGGCGATTTAAAATACGGTCGTAATTATTATGATTATCAGGAAGGGACTTTGGTTTTTGTGGCGCCGGGACAAGTGATGGAAGTTGAAACGGACGGCCAGGTGTATCAGCCCAAAGGCTATGCGCTTGTGTTCCATCCAGACCTGATCCACGGGACTTCTCTTGCTAACAGCATTAATGATTATAATTTTTTCAGTT
Organism: Bacteroidota bacterium; assembly: GCA_021849365.1. Lineage (GTDB taxonomy): Bacteria > Bacteroidota > Bacteroidia > Bacteroidales > Prolixibacteraceae > Aquipluma. Next base: position 1,670 of record JAJZSZ010000488.1, read on the forward strand.
ATCATGCAAATGAAGCATTGCATTTGTCTGAACGAGAAAGGCAGATTGTCCTGGATTGTTTTTCAAAAATAGAATACGAACTACAACAAAATATTGATAAGCACAGCAAGAAACTCATTGCTTCAAATATTGAATTGTTCCTGAATTACTGCGAACGATTTTATAACAGGCAGTTCATTACCAGAGACAATGTCAACAAGGGAATTTTAGAGAGGTTTGAAGAACTGCTGAATAGCTATTTTTCATCAGATAAACCACGAAATATCGGTTTGCCATCAGTCGCTTATTTTGCTGACGAACTTCATTTGTCGGCCAACTATTTTGGTGATTTAATAAAAAAAGAAACAGGGAAATCGGCAAAGGAATACATTCATGACAAAATTATTGATGTGGCCAAAAACAAGATATTTGTTTCCGATAAAACGGTGAATGAAATTGCCTTTGAATTGGGATTTAAATATCCTCAGCATTTTAGTCGTCTGTTCAAAAACGAAACCGGTTATACTCCCAATGAGTATCGTTCGACGAATTAAGCACAAAACCAATCAACGAAGCGGGTGCGATTACAAAATAGATAAGAGTTTGCAGCAAGGGAAGCAAACAGAAATGTGTGCCTGGCTGTTGCTTTGGTGGTTGGTATTAGTTGGTTCTGTCGTGTGTAATAGAGTGCTTAGATAAAAAATACTGCTAATAATCAATTGATTACAGCGGTATAGGTGACCCCTCTGGTACAAAACTCGAACCATTTAATCGCCGATTTAAAACTTTTAATAGATGTTTTGGCAGCATAAACAAATCAACTTGGAAAATATGTAAAGAATACTAATGTTGTTTATTTAAGACAATTCAATTTTGTTTCTTGCCTGTACTGAAACAAGAAATACAATCGACAAAAACTTATCAGGCTTGAAATAACGAAAAATACAGCCAGAACCAGAAAGATAATTCCTAAAGTGCCAGTTATTACTTTTGTAAAGAATAAAACAGCAAAATAGGGTTACATCTAAAAATTAATTCCCCCATTTACAACAAATCCAACTATTGGTTTAAATTTCCCAGAAACCAAGGTTAAAAAACGGCCCACTGTAGATCTGTCAAATTTGGTTTGCGAGGTCAAACAAGCCTCAATAAATCAATGAAAGGAATTGAAAGAACTATTAAAAATTAATGTCTAACTGAGTTGTAAAGGTGTTTTTATTTGTATTGGTTGAGTTGTACAATGTTTTGCTGTCATTGTAAATGTCGTATCCAAAGATGACCGATACATTGGAAGAGAAGTTCCAGGAGAAACCAAGGTTTAATTGCATTAGTC
>JAJZSZ010000489.1 GCA_021849365.1 Bacteroidota bacterium
ATATTAGTAATCGTATTTTATTGGAGCCATAATCTGAGTCAGCGGAATAATTCGGGTAACGTACTTTTGATAAAGCTCGGCAGCAATTTTTGCTGAAGAGCCAACGGGTTTTACCGGGTAATCTTTCCGCGAAACGACCCAACTCCACTCCCACTGCTTTATTTTTCCGTCGAAAGCAGTCTGATCAAACTTGCCCCAGTTCGCTTTTACATCAGCAAAAAACTGTTCCCAGCGCGGCTTGTAGAAATCGGTGAGCAAGCCGCTCCACTGACGGTTCGAATATTCGAAAAGCCGGTTATTGGCATCGCCCCAAAGCGTAATTAAATCTTTGGCATTTTGCTCGTAAAGCGCTTTCTCAGATTCAGTTGTACCACAATTGCGTGCATCGGCCACCCATGTTCCCAACAGAAAATCCTGACGTGTAGCCAACAGGCGATCCATATCATCGATCAATTCGATGAACTCAGCGCTTAGCTTATTAAATTTCGTTTTGTCGTTTTCGCGGTAGGCTTTGGCTATTTCCTGCTGAAGCGGCAAGGCGTAAGTGGCGAGCACCTGCCGGGTGACATCAACCAAATCGTATTGAAAACCATCCGATTTTTCGCATTCAGGAATGGCATTGACAAACAATTTCCAGGCTGGAAGTAAGTCAGCAGGCGCATAATTCAGCTTAGTGCGTGCCCAACGCCGGAAACCTTCGAAAGTTGGCCGCGAAACGATGATCGACTCGGCACCGTCGCGAATAGTCTGCCCATTGTACACCGTTTTCACCAAAATATCCCAGGCTTTTACCAGCTTTTCGTTTTCGTTGCCATACCGGTTTCTGATGTATTTTTTCAGCCAGCCGTTCAGCTCTATTGGGCTGTTCCGCCAAGTATTGTCGGTCATCAGCTCATATAAAACCGGATTTTGCTCGATGGCTTCCATCGTCAATCCAATACCTTTCAGTTTTCCCGAAGCAGGATCATTCAACGCAGCAGCCGGTTGAGCGGCCACGGTTTCGATGCGGCCAAACAGGCTGATGTTGCCGCCAAAATTGTGCAGCATATTCCAAATCCATTGTTTTCCGTAGAAGGCTTCAGTGCGTTTCCAAACCGGTTCAATTTCGGCAGCCAAATCCAGAATAATCATCCGGTCGTTGGGAACAGCATCGAGCAATCCTTGTATTTGCGGCGCTTTCCAAAACTCGCGGTGACTGTAAAACAACCAGCCCTGCATCACCCAAACCGCCTCAGGATCGGCTGCTTTCATGCCCTCAAAAACATTGCGGCTTAAATCCGATAAGTATTTGGGATCATCTGATGGAGGTGTATTTTCGTTGAACGTGTCAGCCGAATACAAATGATCAGTTCCGTAGATTTTCAACTGCATTTCAAGAAATTTCCTGCCAATTTCGGCAAAAAGCGGATCGTTGGCATCCAAAATATAGGTATCGCCAAAGTCGTTGCCCCAATTGGTTTGTTTCAGTTTCGCGTTCGGGAAAAACTTCTTAAACGATGCAGGAACATGACCAGTAAACGCCGGCAAAACTGGCTTCATGCCCAATTCACGTTCGCGCTTCAGGATTTTCAGTTGCAAATCGCGGTGACTTTCTTTCCAGTTTTTGGGCAATGGGCCGCCCCAGCCATCGAGGTTTCCCATCCAGAACCACGAAAAATAGGCCGGACCACTAAAAAATGAATCCAGATCGGCGTCGGTAAATCCATACGAGCGGTACACTTCGTCCCATATATATTCCTCACCGGTAATGGCCAGCGGCATGTTTATCCCGTGCAGCGCCATCCAGTCAATTTCTTTTTCCCAGCGGTTCCAGTCCCACCAGCTCATGCTGTAATTGAACGTACAGTAATTCAGGTAATACCGGTATTCGTAGGGCGTTGTTTTCTTTACCGGTTGTGAAATTGCCGGTAATTTAGCCGGAAGATTCAGGTTGGTACCATTCCAGGTAATTTGGCAATGCGCATATTCGGTGAGGTAATAATACAATGCCGAAGCCACTGAAACACCATTATTCCCTTTCAGCAAAATTTTGTCGCCAACCGACGAAATCTCAAACCAGTCGCTGCCTTGCGAAGGTTGAACCTTAGCGACAAATTGCGAAGAATGTCCGGGTAGAATTCGTTCAACGATATCTTGTACAGCATTCTGAGCAAAAACACCAGAATTCAGTATGGTCTGGAGAAAAATTAAAATCAGAAAAACCGACCTATTTTTATTCTTCATGATCTATGATACTTGATGAGTTATATTATAAATAAAAGGAGAAGAAGATTTGAACCTTCTCCTCCTTTACATGAGTAGCAGCGACTATTGCTACATATTACTACGAACTAATAACCAGGATTTTGAACCAACTGTGGATTCAATTTCATTGCATCGGTTGGTATTGGCAGAATGCGACGGTATGTATCGGAGTTGGTTTTGAAGCCCCATTTGCCTTCATATTTACCAAAACGAATCATATCGTTGCGGTGCCACATTTCGTAAACGAACTCACGGCTACGTTCTTTGTAAAGATCTTCCAGCGTAACGGTTGTCCATGCCGGAGAAGTTGAACGGTTGCTCCGCACCATATTTACCAACGATAATGCGGTATGACTCAATGTTGGTGTACCGCCGCGAAGAATTGCTTCAGCCTTCATCAGGATAACGTCGGAATAACGAAGGTAAGGTACGTCGTTGTTCTGGTTACGGCTTGTCGAAGTTTTGTCAGGATAGAATTTGATATTCCGGTAACCCATGTTCCATGCAATTTCATCGTTTCCACAATCAAACAAATCAGCATTCTGACGTAAAACAATGTCAGGAGTAAGGTTAACCTGGTAGGTATAAGATGCACCGCCATCGGCACCTGTATAAAACTGATCATATCCTTTTTTGGTTGTGGTTACGGTAACCGGAGTTACTCCGTCGTTCATAAACTGCAGGCCGGTCAACCACTGGTCGTTGCGGATATCGCCTGGATCGTTAAAGTTTG
>JAJZSZ010000067.1 GCA_021849365.1 Bacteroidota bacterium
CGATCGCGGCGTGGTAGCCAGTTGCAGCTACGAAGCCCGGCAATTCGGTGTTCATTCGGCCATGCCCATGCGTATGGCGCTCAACCTGTGCCGCGACGCCACGGTTATTCGCGGCGACATGGACGAATACAGCAAACGCTCGCGCGAAGTAACCGAAGTGATTGCTTCGTGCGCACCGGTTTACGAAAAAGCATCCATTGACGAGCATTACCTCGACATATCGGGGATGGACCGTTTTATTGGTTCGTATAAGTGGACGCACGAGTTGCGAACCCGCATCATACGCGAAACGGGACTGCCCATTTCGTTTGGCTTGTCGGTCAACAAAACCGTGTCGAAAATTGCCACCGGCGAGGCTAAACCGAATGGCGAGAAACTGGTTCCGCGCGAGTTGGTGCAACCATTCCTCGATCCGCTCCCGATTAAAAAAATTCCCGGAGTGGGCGATAAAACCCGACAGTTACTTCATTCGATGGGCGTTTTTACCATTCACACGCTCAGCATTATTCCCCCTGAAATGATGCAAAGTGTATTCGGAAAATCAGGAATTGATATCTGGCAAAAAGCCAATGGGATCGATTTTTCTCCGGTAGTACGCTATTCCGAAGAAAAATCGATAAGCACCGAACGAACGTTTGAAACTGATACAATTGACGTACAGATGCTCGAACGCCTGCTGATTGCCATGGTCGAGAAAATCGCCTTTAAAATGCGGAAGAAGCAAAAACTGGCATCGGTGGTTACGGTGAAAATCCGCTATTCGAATTTCGACACACACACTTTGCAAAAGCAAATTGCCTATACTTCGTTCGACCATGTGCTGATGGATACCGCGCTCGACCTGTTCCGGCGATTGTACGAGCGGAGAATGCTCATTCGCCTGATTGGTGTAAAGCTGGGTGGGCTGATTGGCGGGGTGCAACAACTCGATTTGTTCGACAACAACGAAAAAATGATCAAACTTTACCTGTCGATGGACAAAATCCGTCTCCGCTACGGCTCCAACTCCATCCACCGCGCCTCGGGAGTGGAAAAGAAAGAAAAAGTTGCCAGTCGCAGCATTCAATTGCAAACTGCACGATTTAAAGATGTGAAAATTTGAGGATTTGAAGATGAATGGTTTAATGGTTGTATTGCTAAATGGTTAAAATGGGAACTCAACAATTTAACCATTTAACCATTTGTAAACCCGTATCACGCAACCCGCTACAATTAGAAAATGTATTTAAACTGCCATTCATATTACAGTCTCCATTACGGAACGCTCAGCATTGGCGAGCTGCTCGATTTGGCCGTGCAAAACGGCATCGGAACGGTTGTGCTGACCGACATCAACACCACCATGGGGATTCCCGAATTTGTGATGGAGGCTCAGAAAAAAGGCATACGACCCATTGCCGGATGTGAGTTCCGAAACGACGACGAGCTGCTTTATATAGCTATTGCCCGAAACCGTGAAGGGCTAAAAGAACTGAACGACTGGCAAACCGAACACAACCTTCAGCAAAAAAAATACCCGGCCGACGCTCCTAAATTCAATCATGTTTATGTTGTTTATCCTTTTGGACGTAAACCGGTAGCCAAGTTAAACGGCAATGAATTTACCGGTATCAATGGCAAACAGCTCAATAAATTATTTACTTCCGAATACCGCAATTTTCCCGAAAAATTGGTCGTTTGGCAGCCGGTAACTTTTCAAAACCCAACAGGCCGGTTTTTGCATAAGGCATTGCGTGCCATCGCTCACAACACGCTGATCAGCAAACTTCAACCCAAACAGTTTGCCGATGAGGCCGACCATATGGATTATCAAAGTTTACTGAACCAGTTTCAAAATCATCCGGAGATTGTTGAAAACACAAAAAAACTGCTTGACGATTGCAGCATCAGTTTTGATTTTAAGCAGAATAAAAACAAGAAGGTATTTTCCGGATCGGTTTATGAAGATAAACAGTTGCTTGAAAGACTGGCGCTTGAAGGCATGATTTACCGCTACGGAAACGATAACGCTGAAGCCAGACGACGCGTTATGCATGAGTTGGAAATTATACACAACATGGAGTTTTCGTCGTATTTTCTGATTGCCTGGGACATTGTACAATACGGCATGTCTTGCGGATTTTACCACGTGGGACGCGGCAGTGGTGCCAACAGCATTGTGGCTTATTGCCTGAAGATAACTGATGTCGATCCCATCAAGCTCGACCTTTATTTCGAGCGTTTTCTGAATCCGAGACGTTCTTCCCCACCCGATTTCGACATCGATTACTCGTGGCGCGACCGTGAACACATTCAGCAATATATTTTTCAACGGTACGGACACGATCATGTGGCTTTACTGGGTGCCACCACCACGTTTAAAGACCGGTCGATTATTCGGGAACTGGGTAAGGTTTTTGGTCTCCCGAAGGAGGAGATTGATCTGATGATTGATTATCCCGACGATGTTCGCAACCAAAATAAGATTGCGCGAATCATCGAATCGCTGGGCGCTAAAATGGTTGATTTTCCTAATAATCGCAGTATTCATGCAGGTGGAATACTCATTTCCGAAGAACCAATTACTTACTATACTGCGCTGGATCTGCCCCCGAAAGGTTTACCAACCACCCAATGGGACATGTATGTGGCCGAAGACTTAAAATTCGAAAAACTGGATATTCTCAGCCAGCGTGGGATAGGGCATATCAAAGAAGCTGTTGAAATTATTCAGGAAAACCGTGGCGAAGAAGTCGATATCCACCAAGTCGAACACTTTTTTCAGGACGAACATGTAAAATTTCAGCTTCGCACAGCCGAAACCAATGGCTGTTTTTACATCGAAAGTCCGGCCATGCGTGGGCTGCTCACGAAACTACATTGCGACAATTACCTGTCGCTGGTGGCCGCCAGTTCCATCATTCGTCCCGGAGTGGCTCAGTCGGGCATGATGAAGCAATACATTCAACGGTTTCATCATCCTGAAAAAATAAACTATTTACACCCGAAAATGCGAGAACAACTCGAAGAAACATTTGGCGTGATGGTTTATCAGGAAGATGTGATTAAAGTGGCGCATCATTTTGCCGGGCTCGATCTGGACGAAGCCGATGTGTTGCGTCGCGGAATGAGCGGAAAATCACGATCGAGAGATGAGTTTCAGCGGATTGAGGATAAGTATTTCAGCAATTGCCGGAGTTTGGGCTACCCTGATTCGATCAGCCAGGAAGTCTGGCGGCAGATTAAATCGTTTGCCGGGTATTCGTTTTCGAAAGCACATTCCGCTTCGTATGCTGTTGAGAGTTTTCAGAGCCTTTTCCTGAAAGCCCACTATCCGCTTGAATTTCAAACGGCGGTGATTAATAATTTTGGCGGATTTTACCGCACCTGGGTGTATTTTAACGAAGCCAAGCGGCAGGGTGCCACCATTGAATTGCCTTGCGTAAACCATAGCCGCAGCGAAACCCGTATTGTTGGTAAAACCATTTATACGGGCTTTGTTCATGTGCAAAATCTGGAACAAAATACAATTGCACAGTTGCTCGAAGAAAGGGCGCAAAACGGGGAATTTTTGTCGCTGACCGATTTTGTCAGCCGTGTAAACAGTTCGAAAGAACAGCTGGTTATTCTGATTCGGCTGGGAGCTTTCCGTTTCACCGGAAAAACAAAAGCCGAGTTGCTTTGGGAGGTTCATATGTTAATAGGTCGGCCAGTTGCGGTAGCGAAAACCCGTCCGATGTTTCAGCCTCAGGAACGAAAATTCCAGCTGCCCCGGTTTGAACAGTTGCCGCTGGCTGATGCGTACGACGAATTTGAATTGTTGGGTTTCCCGGTTACGCTCAGTCCGTTTGAAATGCTCGAAACAAGTTTCAGGGGCGAGGTATTTGCCAAAGATATGATAAACCATGTAGGACGAAAAATGCGAATGCTGGGGCGTTTGGTGACTATTAAATATGTCAGGACAACACGAAACGAGATTATGCATTTTGGAACATTTACTGATGTTTATGGTGAATTTTTCGATACCGTGCATTTCCCGCCATCGTTAAAACAATATCCGTTCCGGGGTGATGGTGTTTACCTTTTGCTTGGACAGATTGTTGAAGAATTTGGTTTTCCAAGTCTGGAAGTGGAAAAAATGGCTAAAATGCCTATCAAGCCGAATCCGCATGGTCTGTAAAAGCGATATCCAGCTTCTGCAGAGTGATATAATTCAATCGCTAAAATTATTTGTGATTGAGATTTCAATCGTGTTGGTAACTGTAACTGCTTAAACCAGATTATTACTTAACCGATAAAATATAATTTACAAGTATATCCAGCTCATTAGGCGGCAATGCTTTGGTAATTGCAATTTGCGGATGCATGACGGACGCCTGGGCCGGATCAACGATGGGTTTGCCTGCATCTTTTAAGAATGCCACCAATCCCTTTTTATTATTGACATAAGCCGTTGCAATGGTCTTTAATGAAGGTCCTACCAATTTTGTACTTACCTGGTGGCAAACCGTACAGCCTTTATCTTTAAAGAGTTTTTCTCCGGGACTCACAACTTTAGCGGGAGACTGAAGATTTTTCTCCGAATTACTTATTGCTTTTGTATTACTTGTGGATACTTGTTCGATGTTAGTGCTGGTTTCTTTTTTCGATATACCAAAGGTTACACTCATCGATAAAACCAGGCTTATGGTAAGAAATATTTCTTTTTTCATGGTCGTTATTTTTCATTGATTAAATGATGTTGAAAGTCTGTAGTACCGGTTCTTGAGCCGCTACTCAACTCAAAAGTCCCTTGAGGATAATCGCCTCATTATGTCGCTCATCTCTTGCACCAAATATTAATGTTACATTTCCTTTGTTTAACTGTTCTTTCAGAATCGCCATTGACTCTTTGTTTTCGTTGAGCTCGGCCAAATAACGGTTTTTGAATTCTTCCCATTTTTCAATGTCATGGCCGAACCACTTTCTAAGTTCTGTCCTTGGCGCAACATCTTTCATCCAAAGATCGATGCTTGCCTTTTCTTTGGTCAGTCCGCGTGGCCAGAGCCGGTCGACCAGGATTCGTGTGCCATCTCCAGCTTCAGGTTCCAGATATGCCCTTTTGATTTTGATCATGATGGTTCAGTTTTATTGGATTAATCTCCCGGAACATTGCAATCAAGGCAGGCCAGTGAGAATGCGTCGTACTCGTCGTAAGCCGGACCGGGTATTCCATTTATTGAAATAATACGATCGATTCGGACTTCTTCTCCCGAACTAAAAACGAGGTATTCCTCCTTGTTTTCTTTGGTTACTAATTCTGTGATTTTACCCTTCGCATCTTCAATTTCAGTTCCGTTTCTAAAATAAAATACCTTGCTGAATGCTTTTTCCTGTTCATCGGCAAATATTTCATAGTAGATGGGGTAAACCGGATTAAAATCGGTTTTCATTGTAGTAGTTTACTATTGCTTTTACATGAATTTGTGTGGTGTTTAAAATCTGTATCCCGGCATAAGTATCTTCGGTAAGGATAAGCGGAAGTTCGGTACACCCGAGGATCAGCGAGTCAATTTGTTGTTCTTTGATCATTTTTTGTATAATCCCGATCAGTATTTCGCGCGTTTCGTCTTTGAAAATGCCAAGTTCAATTTCACTGAATAGTTTGTGGTTGATGAGTTCACGGTCTTCCTTTTCCGGGGCAACTACTTCAATATTTTGTTTCCTGAAAACATCCGGAAAAAATGAGGCTTTCATGGTCAAGTCGGTTCCGAAAAGTCCGGCCTTCTTTAATCCTTTTCTTTGAGCTTCTTTGCAGGTCGCTTCGACAATACTGATCAACGGGATTGCTGAACGTTCGCGTAACTGATCGAATAACTGGTGTGGTGTATTGGCGCTGAGAGCTGCAAAACCAGCACCAGCCTGTCTCAGACATTCTATTTTTTCAGAAATATAGGCGGTTGCCTGCTCATATTTTTGTTTCCGCATCAACCCAATAAAATACGCCATGTTCACACTGTAAATAACGATTTCAGGGTAATCTAAGTCGCCCTTTTCATTTTTAAAGGCATTGATTATCTCTTTGTAATAATCTATTGTTGCTTCAGGTCCTAAACCTCCGATAATTCCTATTGTTTTCATGCTTCTGATGTTTAATGTTATACGTTCGAAATACTTGCAGTCCACAAGTAGTAAGACAGACCAATTAAAGAACTGACTTTAAGAATCTCTGCGGTAATAAAATAAAGGTGAAGTTTCGATTTCATTACGTTTTCTCCGGCCAGAATCAAATCAATTCGTTTTTTGAGTCGGGGAAGAAGGTAGAATGTCTGAGATGCCAATATCACGAGAAGTAATATGGATAAAATTGCGATTAATGTGTTTAAGATATTAAACTGGAAAATCAATGATATGCTGTAACTGGCAATAAATAACCACTCCATGCGGTTTAAGGCTCTGAAAATTCTTTTGCCAATGCGAAGTCCAACATTCAGGGGTATGGCTTCAATTCGGAATTTTAGCCATGCTTCCATAAAACTGATGGAACTTACAAAACCTGCCCAAAAGAGAATGACAGCTATGGATATGTAATTCATTGTATTCATGTTAATTGCAATCGGGTTAGAACAGCCTTGTGCTGATTGACTTTTTCAGCCAATGATTGTATGGTTTGTTTATTTGCCAGCTGAAAGAAAGCTTTACGTATTTCAGAATAATCATCATGCATAGGGCAGGGGTTAGATGAGTCGCATTGTTTTAATCCTAGGCCGCATTTCGAAAAATACTCATCTCCCTCTACAACCATTATAATCTCATATAAGGTTATCGGTTTTGATGATTCGGAGAAAAAGAATCCTCCTCCTTTTCCTTTTACAGAGGATACAATGTTTGAGCGGGCCAGATTTTGCAGTACTTTGCCGGTAAACTGTACAGGAGAATCAATATTCTTTGCGATTTCCTTAAAGCTTGGCCTTCCTCCTTCTTTATTCCGGATATAGATGTAAACCATTGCCCTGATTGCATATTCCGTTGTTCTACCCAGCATTAGTTATTTGTTTTTAATTCGTCATTGGCTCGATGAATTCAATTTCTGAATTCAAATAATATGCTATACCTTAAATCTGGCTTTAACCGAGAATGAATGGTTTTGTAATTTCTTTAGTAAAGGTATAAAATTTTAATATAAAAAGACATTTAGGTCTTTTTATATTTTATAGAAAGAAAATATTATAGCAAAAAAGTGGTGTTGTGTATTTGAAATTATCAGGGGATAGTTTTAACTCGTCGTTGGAAGCATGAGGCTCAAAGTACATTTGTTCAGAGCAATACAAACTAATTCTTGATATTTTTTCAGACAGTCAATGGAATAAATAAAGAGTTTTAAACTTTGCTTGTAATGGTAATAACTTACCCATCAAACATTTCTTCATTTTTTTGAGGAAAATAGAGTATTTGCGGAATTTTTAAATAAAAATCACCATAAGTAATTGGCTTATAGTGACTTTATTGATGTCGGGGTGAGAAGATTATACTTTTTTGACCTAAAATAGCAGATTTTCAGACAGTTGTGGAAATAATTTTTTCCAGGTCACCTCTTGGTTCACGAATAAAGAACGTCGAGTTTAATACTCAGATTTTGATACAATTATAGTCATTTTTTACGATGCTAGGTTATAATCGTAAAAGATTCTAGGGTTGGAATCGTAAATTCTATATTCCCAAAATTCCTATCCTTTTTCGAAGCAACACTTCATACTTTTCCTTCATTTTTGTTGATAAAAAACTAGCCTCAAGTAAGTCAAACCAGGAAGGTAAAGCATTCTGAAAAGCCGCAATTGTCCTTTCAATGATCTTATCAGGCAGGCCGCATCTTTCCTGTCCAAAATAGTTAATCAGAACATCATGGCTTAGGTTACTTTTTTTTCCTTTCAGCGATAAAGCGATTTCTTCTATGTCTCCTTTCAAAACTATTGTTGAATTCAACAGGTCGTATGCCGGAGAAAGTTCAATTTTGCCATTTCTAACAATAATTGAGTAATTCTTTAAATGCATGTCTTCGTTTCCAACAAGAAAGTTGAATACTACCAGCTTGAAAAGTTTTGTTTTTTCGATAGCCGGAAATGTACAATACTCATCGATTAGCTTTACAAGCCTCTCCATAGAATAATTGTATTTTGTTTCGCGACTCATTCCTGCCAACTGCGCAAAATCTTCCACTGCAATCTTATCCTTGTGACCTTTCCGGTCAAACCGTCGGATGAAATAAGTGAGTGAATCGTCTTTTGAATAGATCAGGCCGTGAAATGGAACCTCAATACCTATAGTTTCTGCAAAACGCATAGTGAGGTCCTCATTTTGAGGAAGCTCCGGAAAAATGTGATGTTGCGGTTTCAGGATATATTTCCCGCCTTTATCAACAATTTCGAATCGATTGTCTGAAACGTTCAGAACCGCACTGAGCTTTGGTTGCATACCTTGTATCGACATTTTTGATGCCCTAAGCATGGCTTCAGCCCTTAATTCTTCCGCAGAAAAATCGAGTTTCGCCAGGTCCTTTAATGTTGGCGATAAAAGTTTTAAACCTCGAGCACTATAACGCTTGTCGTCACAAAAGTCATAAGTAATCGGACAACGATTCATAGAGTCACCTCCTTCAAAGTTACATTGCCAACTAAATCATCACCAACAGCCATAAGTTGAGAGAAAAAATCATTACGATCGATCTTCCTAAACTTTAACAAACCATCTAGTTGATAACCTTCAGGAAGCAATCCATCAAAAAAAGGAGGGAAGCTGTCAAATTCATAACTCTTTTGACTGATAGGCATTGTAACAGAAACCGGGTCGCTGAAATATCCTTCTAAATACTCGAATCGGTACTTTTTACCGAAGTCAAGTTCTGAAAGAATTCCGGCCTCTATACTATTGACGTATACTTTAGCTGATCTCATCAAAATGGATTTGGTTCATGATTGGACTTGTTAGCTCAACTTTAATATTCAGCGCATTCAGGATTTTTCGTAGAGTATCCAGTTGAACTGTTTCTTTACCTTTTTCAAGATCGAAAACCACTGTCTTCCCAACGCCAGCCAACTCAGCTAGCTGAAGCTGGCTTAATCCGGCAATCTTACGGTGCTGCCGTATAACTTTTGACAATATATGAGGATCGAGCATGCTTATACCGTTTAGACAGTAAAAATACCTAATTTAATTTAAATATCAAGCAATTCGACTAAAATTCCTGATTTAGCAGTATTATAAATACTTTTTTAACAATATGAATTGATTTGTTTGATATATTACTTCTATAACAGTAATTATTAGCCCCTATGGATAAATTTTTACAAATAAAAATCGGTATGGCGAATAATTCTTCCTTCAAATTGGCAACCCAAAGGTCACCGATTCAATTCCGATATTCTCCACCTTGAAAATAAAGACTTTATTACGATGTAAGTTTTTTTGTTATCTGGAGTGCCTATTCCGATTTTTTGAATGTCGTGTATTCTCGAATCAATGGAAAAGTGTCTCTTAGCTTTTAACCCAAAAATTCAATTTATTTAAAGACAACATGAATTATTTTTTTTTAGTGATCAATCAAGTAATTCCTGTTTAAACCAGAAAATTGAGCAGTTTTAAAAAAAATATTTGAAACGTAAATCAATATTCATACATTAGATGAGAAAAACAACTCACCATTGATGGTCCCAATAGGAAAAAGCAACTTTTTTGAATCTGGCAATAATTTTGAACTGTTTGATGAAATTTTCAGACAGTATTCCAAACCTTTATTTTATTATGCTGCAAAGTTTATTGAGGATGAGGTTGCGAAAGATATTGTACAGGATGTTTTTATTAAGCTATGGACCAACCAGAATCTCCAGATAAAGCAATCGCTTAATGCTCTATTATTTACCATGGTTCGAAACCAGTGCCTTCAACATCTTGAAAAACAGAAGGTCAGGCAAAAATATTTCGAATCGGCAAAAATGGCTCTTATAAGGGAAGAGCTTCATTTTTACATGGAAGAAAAAACAAGCCTGATTGAACAAGAATTAGAAGCGAAGCTAAATCAGGTGTTGACAGATTTACCGGAAAGATGCCATCAGGTTTTTACAATGAGTCGGTTTGAAAATCTTAAAAATAAAGAAATAGCAGAACAGCTAGATATATCGGTTAAAGCTGTTGAAAAGCAAATCACAAAAGCATTAAGCATAATTCGTAGTGAATTAAGAGATTATCTTCCATTGCTCATATATTTACATTTCTTAGATAAATAAAATCGGAAGGCAAAAGAAAATTAGAAGTTCATGAATTTCATGTCGTGATTTTTCATTAATGATTCTAACCCGAAAACCTCTAAAAAAAATCTTGTTTTGCTGGTAGGGTTTTTTCATCTTTCCCGATCATAGGTGTATAAAAATTAGAAAAAAGATGACCACAATAGATTCCCTTATACAAAAATACCTTCAAGGTGTGACAACCGAAGAAGAAAATTTGCTTTTGTTTGAATGGATCAAACAATCGCCCGAAAATGAGAAGCGTCTCTTTGGAGAAAAGGATATTTGGGATGTCTACGGATTTAAAACAAATCAAAAAGAATACGATTCAAATATTGAACTAGACGTATTAAAAAAACAGCTTATTCCACAGAAATCCAGTCGCCTGATTCGATTTGGCAAATTATTAAAAATAGCTGCTATTTTGTTAATTACTTTTGGGTTAGGTTGGTCCAGCCAATTCTTGTCGCACACTGAAGACACGCAAAAAGCGGATGTGGCGACCCAGGATATTTTTGTGCCGAAAGGGCAAATTAACCAGATTTTTCTTGCCGACGGAACCCGTATTTGGATAAATTCTGAATCACGGCTTACAGTTCCTTTAATTTTTTCGCAAAATGAGCGGATTGTTAAACTTTCAGGAGAAGCGTTTTTTGAAGTGGCAAAAGACAAAAAGCATCCCTTCATAGTTGATGTAAATGGCCAGCGTATAAAAGTTTTAGGAACATCATTCAATGTGAGGGCGTATGATACCTCGAATAAAATAGAGACAACGCTCGAAACAGGCGAAATCAAATTATTTGCGAATGGTCAAACAACGGTTCTGAAACCCGGGGATCAATGTCTTTATAACAAAGAAAACAATAAGTTAATAGTTAGCACGGTTGAACCGGAAGCGTTTAGCACTTGGAAGGATGGCCGGTTTGAATTTAAAAATGAGAACCTGACAGAAGTTTTTAAGATCGTGGAACGTTGGTACGACGTGGAAATCAGTGCTGATGAAAATTATTTTAAGAATATGCATTTCTCGGGCGTAATCAAAAGAAATAAAGATACGAAGCATTTTCTCGAGCTACTTAACAATACAGTGCCAATCGCCTATGAAATTAATGCCGATAAAATAAAGATATATCCAAGAAAGAATAATACTATTAAATAACAATAACTAACTAATCAAAAGAAGGAGGTTTACTAAGAAATTAACAAACAAAAAACGGAGAATGCACCACCATCCCCCGTTTCTATTCAAGTCTTAAAATTAACATTTAAAACTTTTCTTAAAGCACCACAAATTTATGAAAAAAAAATTAATCATGGACATTTTCCCTGATCAGGGGAAAGTCCATAAAATTTTGATGACTATGCGCCTAATAGTATTTCTATTCTTCGTGTCGCTTGTTCACGTATCTGCATCGGTCTATTCTCAAAAAACAAAAGTGAACATAAAAGTTAATAATGCGACTTTGCAGCAAGTTTTTCAAACTATTCAGGAACAATCGGAATTTGATTTCTTTTATAAAAATGAACAGATTCCAGCCAATAAAAAGATTTCAGTAGAATATCAAAATGAGGCGGTTGACGTAATCCTGAGTAAAATATTGGAAGGAACAGGCCTGACTTATCGCGTTATTGATAAGGATATTGTCATCACTTTCGGGAATGTTTCGGAAGTCAAAAATGAAGTCCAACAGCAGAAATCGGTTTCAGGGAAAGTGACCGATACATCAAAAGAGCCTCTTCCCGGAGTAACTGTAATAGTTAAAGGAACTACCAACGGAACGATTACCGATGTAGACGGCAAATATACGCTCACTAAAGTTGCTGAAAATGCGGTCTTACAGTTTTCGTTTGTTGGGATGAAAACCCAGGAGATTGCTGTTGGAAACAATTCAGTGATAAATGCTTCCATGTCAGAAGAGTCAATTGGTATTGATGAAGTTGTCGCTGTTGGATACGGTACAGTTAAGAAAAGTGATTTGACAGGTTCTGTTACTTCCGTTAAGCGCGAAGATCTGAACAAAGGTGCCGTCACTTCCGTAGACCAGGCACTGCAGGGACGTATTGCCGGAGTCCAGATTAGCCAAACCAGTTCAGAGCCCGGTGGTGGATTGTCCATGCGTATTCGTGGAGCCAGTTCTGTTAACGCTGGTAACGAGCCTTTATATGTTATTGATGGATTGCCAATTGATAACAGTGGTGGGCTAGCTGCTTCAGCTACTGGTGTTGAAGTTAGTACAAATATGAATGTTGCCAATCCATTAAATGCATTGAATCCTAATGATATTCAATCAATTGAAGTATTAAAAGACGCATCGGCAACCGCAATTTACGGTTCGCGTGGCGCCAATGGTGTGGTTCTGATTACAACTAAAAAAGGAGTTGAAGGTGGTGTAAAAATTTCGTATGATGGATATAGCGCTTTGCAGACAAGAGCAAAGAAAATTGATGTTTTATCGACCTCGGAATATATCAAATATATGAATGAGATATATAATGAACAAGGCTTGTCACCGAGATATTCATCATCAGATATTGCAGAAATTGGAGCTGGCGTTGATTGGCAGGATGAAATCTTTACTACAGCATTAATGCAAAGTCATAACCTGACACTGGGAGGAGGCACTCAAAAGACAAAATACTATGTTTCGTTGAGTTATTTTGATCAGGATGGCGTTGTTAAAGAAACAGGCACTAAAAGGTATATAATCCGGATGAATCTTGATCAGGAAATTAGCAAAAAAGTAAAATTCGGTTTGAATCTAAACAATAGCAAAGAATACAGCGACAACTACATTGGCGGTATAAATACCAATGAAAATGCCGGACCGGTTTATTGTGCATTGTTTTACGACCCCACTGAGCCTATTTATGGAGCCGATGGGCGTTATAGTGTATCGTCAGAACTTACCATAAACCATCCTTTGGCTACTGTTTATGGTATATCAAGTAAAAGTGAAACCACCAGGATGTTTGGAAATATGACCCTGGATTACAGTTTGACTTCTGCATTAAGTGCAAAATTAAATATCGGCTTTGATAACCAGGGAATGCGAAGGGATATTTATAATTCAACTATGACTACCCGTGGATATGCAGCAAAAGGATATGGTAATGTTTCTTCGCTCGATCGCTCCAATTTACTTGTTGAATATACCATGAATTATTCAAAGAAAATCAGTCAGAAGCAATCCATCAATATTCTTGGTGGTGTTACTTATCAGGACTTTGTCAGAAAGAGCGTTTCTGCAGGCACCAGTGGATTCCCTTCCGACAATTTGGGGACCGATAACCTGGCATTGGGCAGCCCATCAAAAGCATCGGTAGCAAGTACTAAGGAAAATAATACTTTGCTGTCTTATCTTTTCCGCACAAACTACACTTTGCTCAATTTACTTTTTACGGCATCGATCAGAGCCGACGGGTCTTCACGTTTTGGAGCAAATAATAAATATGGATATTTCCCATCGTTTGCATTTGGATGGAAGCTTTCTGATGAAAATTTTATTCCGGAATTTTTTAATACCCTGAAACTTAGAACAAGTTGGGGGATAACCGGTAATCAGGAGATTGGTAATTACCTATCGCTTACCACTTATAATGCAGGTGGCTCGGCCATTCTTGATGGTAAAACATTTCTGGGCACAGTTCCATCCCGTCTCTCCAATCCCGATTTAAAATGGGAATCGACAGCTCAAGCAAACTTTGGAATTGACTTTGGTATTTTGAAAGGAAGAATTAGCGGATCGATCGATTATTTTAACAAAAAGACGACGGATATGCTGCTCGATTTACCGTTACCAACGTCATCAGGTTATGCCAGTATAACCAGGAATGTTGGGTCAATGAAAAACTACGGTTTTGAATTTTTAGTAAATTCTACAAACATTAATAAAGGCAACTTCTCATGGAAATCTTCATTCAATTTC
Organism: Bacteroidota bacterium; assembly: GCA_021849365.1. GTDB lineage: Bacteria > Bacteroidota > Bacteroidia > Bacteroidales > Prolixibacteraceae > Aquipluma. Next base: position 14,165 of record JAJZSZ010000067.1, read on the forward strand.
GCCGCTATCAGGAATGAAGTAATCTCTTTGGGCAGTTTAAGTCTGATTCAGAGAGGCAATATGCAGGTAGTCGGCGGAAATACAACGATCATTAAACCAGGGTCGCCTGTTGATTCCTACTATGGCTATAATGTATTAGGCTTATTCCGTGATCAAAATGAAATTAACAATAGTGCACAGCTTACTGCGAAACCTGGTTTTCCTATATTCCAAGATGTGAATGGTGATAATAAGATTACAACCGCCGATCAGCAAATCATTGGTAATCCTTTCCCCGATTTTACTTTCGGTATCAATAACGCGCTGACTTATAAAGATATGGAATTGAGTTTCTTCTTTCAGGGTCAGACAGGTGCCGATTTGCTGAACAGTAACGCGATTGAAAGTTTATACCCTGCAAATGCAACCAGAAACAGGTTTGTTAGTCAGGTAATAGATCGTTGGACTCCTACTAATCTGGATGCCAAATATCCTACACCAATTAACTTCAGTGCATGGGGTGGAAGTAAAGTTACAAACATGGTTATCGAGGATGCGTCTTATATTCGACTGAAAACGATACAGTTAAGTTATAATATTCCGACGAAGTTCTGGGGTATCAATTCAGCAAAAGTATATGTTACCGGCCAAAACGTATTTACGATTACCAATTACTCCGGATATGATCCTGAATCAAATGCCTTCGGTCAATCAAATGTAAAAATCGACTATAGTTCATATCCTTTGGTACGAACTTGGATGATTGGTCTAAATGTTCAATTTTAAAAATAATCATCATGAAACGAGCATATATCAACAAACATACAAACTTGCATGAAAAAACAGATATGCGAGTTGCCTGCCCGGTTGCGCTGGTCAGAGGGGTATCCTACAACTTAAAAACAAATTACTCAAGGATGAAAAATAAGATATTAACATCAATCATAATACTATTTGTATCACTTGTTCCTTTCAGTTGTACTGACACATTAGAAGAAACAGTATACTCTGAACTTTCCGACACTTTTTTACAAACTGAGGATGGAATGAACACATTGGTATATTCGATGTATAGTAGTGCCCATACTGTCGGACTAAATTTCCCTCGCGACTTTTTTGTAAGTTCATATATGTCAGGTTATGCCTGGGGAAAAGGTGGAACATGGGAAACTGCGACATCTGCCCCATTTCAGTCTTTTACATGGGATGCCAACAATGGACATTTTTCTGCAAAATGGACAGAATTGTATCTCATTATTCGAAATGCCAATTTGGTGCTGGATAAGTTAGGAGAAGTCACTTTTACGGATGCTTACAAAAAAATGATTACTGCTGAAGCCAAAGGTATACGAGGACAAGCTTATGCTATCCTTTACAATTATTTTGGAACGACTCCTATTTTTACAAGTACGTTAACAACTGAATTGGAGCGCCCAAGGGCTACTGAAGCCGAAATGAAAAGCAGGATAGAAACCGATCTGACCGAAGCCATTGCCGATTTGCCAGTTGTTGCTTCACAATATGGGAGATTGACGAAAGGTGCGGCTTTGGGTATTTTAAGCAAATATTATTTACAAACCAAACAATGGCAAAAATGTGCAGATGCCACAAAAAGGATTATTGATCTGGGAAAATATGAATTGAAAGCGAATTATTCTAATGCTTTTGGTGTGGCAAATGAGGGTGCGGCCAACAAGGAAGTCATCTGGGCACATCCAGCGGATCCTGTAAACCATGCAGAAATGGTTGAAGCATTGAACTTCCCAACTGATTTTCCTCGTCCGGCCTCTGCATCTTATTATGCTACCAGAACATATTGGTATGATTCATTTTTGGATTCATTTGAGTCGGGCGATACCAGAAAAAACGTATTTGTTACCAGTTATGTCAGTACTTCATCAGGGGCAACAGTCAAGGGATATGGAATAAATCAGTCGTTGTGTAACAAATATGGATCAGATGCAAGTTCAATTGCTGCAAACTCCGGAATCGACTTACCTGAGATACGTTATGCAGACATTCTGTTGTCAAGAGCTGAAGCGCTTAACGAATTGACCGGCCCTACTCAGGAAAGTATTGA
>JAJZSZ010000490.1 GCA_021849365.1 Bacteroidota bacterium
GCTCAAAGATTAAATCCTTTTGTTCCGGAGGAATGCCCGGGCCAGAATCGGCAACGAAAAACTCGAACATAGAGTTTTTTTGTTTGTACCCAAACACAACCGATCCTTCTTCAGTAAACTTTATTGCATTTTTGATCAGGTTGGTCAATACCTGACTTAGCTTAGTGCTGTCGGTTTCTATGTAACTTTCTTCCTCTGGTAAATCGCAGTGATAATCCAGATTTATATTTTTCTGACTACTTTCTCTGATGAAAAATAAATGCAACTCACGAAGCATCTTGTTAATGCTTGTTTTCTTTATTCTCAGTGTCGTTTCGCCAGCTTCGATTTTCGAAATGTCGATCAGATCGTTAATGATATTGAGCATTCGCAAACCGCTTTTTTCGATCATATTGAGGAATTCCTTCTGGTTATCCGGAGTCAGATCAGGTTCTTTAAGCAATTCGGCAAAACCCAGAATCCCGTTCATCGGGGTACGAATCTCGTGACTGATATTGGCCAGGAAAGACGATTTAAGCCGGTCGCTTTCTTCAGCTTTTTCTTTTGCTTTAATTAATTCATTTTCAGTTTTTTTCTTTTCAGAAATGTCCTCGCATACGGCAACGTAATGGGTAATCTTTCCCCTTTCATCGAAAATAGGTGAAACAGATTTACTGGCCCAATAAAGTCTCCCTGATTTGGTTTTATTAATCAGTTCACCTGTCCATATTTTTCCTGAACTGATTGTGTCCCAAAATTCAGTGTAAAACTCAGGAGGCATCATATTCGACTTAAGCATTCTGGGGTTTTTCCCTATGGCTTCCGAAGCTTCGAATTCTGTTACTTCAGTAAATTTCGGGTTAGTATATTCAATGATTCCATTTGCATTTGTAATCACAATCGAAACCGGACTTTGCGTTATAGCCTGAGAAATTTTCCGAAGTTCTTTTTCAGCCTGTTTTTTTAAAGTTATGTCTTCGATGTAACCTTCAAGGTAATCGAGCCCATTGTTTTTATTGAAAATACACCTTCCTCGTTCCCAAACCCATTTGATTTCACCGGAAGCTGTTTTAATCGGATATTCTTCTTCAAAGATCGAGCGTTCTTCTCTTATTTTCTGCCACTTTTCCCAGATGGGTAATCTGTATTCGGGTAAAATGAGATCGTTGAATGATATGGTTTTGCTTTTTATAAAATCGTCAGGAAAATAGCCGGTAATACGCGAACAAGCATCGCTCAGATATTCCATGGAATAATCTTCATCGAGCGCACAGCGGTAAATAATTCCCGGAAGATTATCAATCAGATTCGATAACGTCAATCTGCTTTCGTTTAACTCCTGTTCAACTTTAAGTTTTTCGGTAATATCAATCAGTAAAACCAGTCGGGCATTTTTTTGCCTGAAGTCGAGGTTGTGCGAATGTACTTCAACCTGGATGATCTGGTTATCTTTTGTTTTATGGTTCCAGATTTCGGTATGCTGAAATGAATTCGGGTCTTCAATCAGGTTTTTCCATAAACGTGAGAATTCTGAAGGTGCTTTCAGATCGAGTATGTTCATCGATAGGAATTCATCTTTGCTGTATTTGTACACCTCAATTGCCGAATTGTTCACTGCCGTAATGTTCATCGAATCGAGATCGTACACAAACATGGGCTGAGGATTCAGCTCGAAAAGCAATCTGAAATACGACTCGCTTTCTTTGAGTTCTTTTTCGGCTTTTTCACGTTGTTCTATTTCTTTTTTCAGAAGGAAGTTTCGGTGAATACTTCGTTTTGAAATGAAAAGTAAAATCAGGATAACCAATACAACCAGTATCGCCTGAATTACCTCAAACATGATCCTGTTTTTCCACGAGCTGGCATTATAGTCCATCCCGAAAACAGCAATTACTTCCCCGGTTTGCTGATTCTTTAACGGAACTTCAGCACTTACCCAGGTTCCCCAGCGGTCAGTAACAGGCTGTGTTATCTGGGCTTGTCCGTCAAGAAATGGTTTTCTGTCAACTTGGCTGGCTTCGGTAAACTCCTGTCCGGGAGGCGAGTAATCAGGTGAGTTTTCAGGTTCTGAGTCAACTATAAAATAAAGTTTTCCTTTGTGTTCCAGGTATAGGTATGCAAACCGGGCATTTTTATTGACCTGAATTACGTTTTGGAGTTTACTTTTTAGCTGAAGATATTTGTTTTTGGCCAGCTCTTCGGGATGTGCATTCAGTTCATTTAATTCCTCTTTAGGCAGACTGGCCTCAATGGACTGAGCTACCTGAAGAACCTTTTGCCTTTCCTGTTGCTCAACAGTTTTCCAAACAAAAAGAATGTACGAAAGGCCTAACAAGATAACGAACAGGTATATTGTTATTTCTTTGGGCGATGATATCCAATTCGTTATTTTTCTTGCGGGCATATACTTCTGAAAAAGCTATTAGTGTTAGTCGGTTGAGAACAGGAGTGTGATATCCCAAAACTTTACCTCCAGCCTCAGCGACATCTAAAGAAATGAAAAAAAACTACTTTTCAAATACGTAAAAGGCAGAAGCGACGCAGAAAAGAGCAAATTTTTGTCTTGATTTTAAAAAAGTGCGTTTTTTGAAAAAATGTAATGCAAGAATTGTTCTTTGGAAATAAAAAAGCCGCCCTCCCGAAGGAGAAACGGCTAAATTAAAACCTATGCGAAAGGTCTATTTCTTCCAGAGCTTTTCCATTTCTTCCAATGTTTTTCCTTTGGTTTCGGGAACAAATTTCCACATGAAAAGTGCCGATAAGATACCCATAATTCCGTAAATCCAATACGAAAATCCATGATTAAATTGTTCGGTCAACCAAACATTGTCATTCATCATTGGGAAGGTGAGTGAAACCACCCAGTTGGCAATCCATTGGGCTGCAACAGCAATCGACAGTGCAGCACGAATTGAGTTCGGGAAGATTTCGGCCAACAATACCCAGCAAACGGGACCCCAGCTCATGGCAAAAGCTGCAGTGTAAAGCAAC
>JAJZSZ010000491.1 GCA_021849365.1 Bacteroidota bacterium
AATGAAGGTTTTTTGCGCGTTTCGGTGACTCCTGAAAGCGAAGAGCCCATCCAGCACCTGAAACGGTTTTTCATCAACAGCAACAATGCCTGCACCGACCAGATGGAACTGGCCGTAACCGATGCTTACAAACGATTGCTGGAACCATCGATTGAAACCGAATTTGCCAACCTGTCGAAAGAAAAAGCGGACGAGGAAGCGATTCGCGTGTTTGCCGATAATTTGCGACAATTGCTGCTTGCTGCACCACTGGGACAAAAGCGTGTACTGGCTATCGATCCGGGTTACCGCACCGGCTGTAAAGTAGTGTGTCTCGATGCCCAGGGAAACCTTTTGATTAACGAAACCATATATCCGCATCCGCCACAGGGCGATGTGGCACAGGCTGCAAAAAAAATAACTACGCTGGTAAGTTCGTACCAGATTGAAGCTATCGCGATAGGGAATGGCACTGCCAGCCGCGAAACCGAGGCTTTCGTTAAAAAACTGCAATATGACCGTGACATTAAAGTGTTTGTGGTTTCGGAAGATGGTGCTTCTATTTATTCGGCCTCGAAGATTGCCCGTGATGAATTTCCACAATACGACGTAACTGTTCGTGGTGCCGTTTCAATAGGGCGCCGCCTGCTCGATCCGTTGGCCGAGCTGGTTAAAATCGATCCGAAATCGATTGGAGTGGGGCAATATCAGCACGATGTTGATCAAAAGAAACTCAAAAACAGTCTGGACAAAGTTGTGGAATCGAGTGTGAATTTGGTTGGCGTAAACGTAAATACGGCCTCACAGCATTTACTGACCTATATTTCAGGTCTGGGGCCGCAGCTGGCTCAAAACATTGTGGATTACCGTAAAGGAAACGGGCCGTTTACAAAGCGTTCCGAAATTCAGAAAGTGCCCCGCATGGGCGCAAAAGCGTTCGAGCAGTCGGCCGGATTTTTACGTATTTCCGGGGCAGCAAACCCACTGGACAACTCTGCTGTTCATCCCGAATCGTATTTTGTGGTAGAGAAAATTGCCAAAGACCTGAAATGCAGTATTCAGGAGTTGATTTCGTCGGAAGAGTTACAGAAACAAATCGTCTGGAAAAATTATGTGACCGATAAAATTGGCTTGCCCACGTTGGAAGACATTAAAAAGGAGCTGGCTAAACCCGGACGCGATCCGCGAAGTGCGATCAAGGAATTCGAATTTGCTCCCGGCATCTATAAAGTTGAAGATTTAATTGTGGGGATGATTCTTCCCGGAATTGTAACCAATATTACCAAATTCGGGGCTTTTGTCGATGTGGGTGTGAAACAGGATGGCTTGGTTCATGTTTCGCAACTGGCCGACCGGTACATCAGCGATCCGTCGGAAATTGTGAAATTGCACCAGCACGTTCAGGTTAAGGTCATCGAAGTGGATTTCGTTCGCAAACGCATTCAGTTAAGTTTGAAACAGGCGCAGAAATAGAACCAGGAAACAGGAAAAGGGAAACTGAAAAGAAAAGAGCTTAAAAATTCTGTTTGAACTTTAAGCTCTTTTCTGCATATTAACCATTAATAATTAATTATTTACAATTAGCTATGGTTCTTCCGGCATCGCGATCCACATAATCAGGTAGGCCAACAATGAAGCGCCACCGGCGAAGAAAATTATCACAAACAAAATCCGAACGATTGTAGGATCGATGTCGAAATAATTGGCTAAGCCAGCACAAACTCCGGCGATCTTTTTGTCTTTCGATCGCATCAGTCTTTTAACTTCTGTCATATTATTCGTCCTCCCCGTCTTCGAAATAACTGTCCTGGTTTTCCAATTCAGCTTCCAAAAACTCTTCGGCTTCTTCAAGCAGTTGAGCGATAAGGTCTTTATCCTTCGGTTTTTCATCAATCCAGTAAATGGTTTGGTTTACCGAAAAATCTTCGATGTCGCTTCCTACAATGAAGCGTGGATTTTCGTTGTGTACAACGTAAAGCATGTCAGGCATTTCCTGAGAATTGTCGGCGAGCAAAAATTTTGGTAGCATAATTTTCTGTTTAGTGAATCATGAAACAAATTTAGGTAAAAAAGGGAATTTTCCTCATGAAATGAACATGCCCTACAATTTATTTTCGTTCAAAATTCAGAATTTTCTGCATACCCCATTTAGTTTTCCTTATCCTGAATCCGGAATTTGTAAGCTGAATCCTTCTTTGTACTTTTGCACAACTAATTAAGAGGTATGACACTGGTATATCCTGAAAACTTTGAATCGAAAATAGGTTTTGACAAAATACGGGAACTTCTGAAAGGACGATGTTTAAGTTCTCTGGGCAAAGAATTAGTTGATGAAATTCAGTTCCGCAGTAACTACAATCAGCTAAATGAAGAACTTTCGCTGGTAAGCGAATTTGTGACCATTATTCAGGAAATGGAAAATTTCCCGACCAGTTATTATTTCGACCTACGTGATGCGCTGAATAAAATCCGGATTGAAGGCTGCTTCCTCGAAACCGAAGAATTATTCGATCTGAAACGTTCGCTGGAAACCATTTCCGGAATTGTACGTTTCCTGAAGCAAACGAAAGAAGATCAGCTGCCTTATTTGAAACGCCTGCTTTCGGGAGTTCAGGTTTATCCATATGTTATCGAGCGGATCGATTCGATACTGAACAAATACGGAAAGATTAAAGACAATGCATCACCTGAACTGGCGCGAATACGGAAAGAATTACTCAGCAAGCAATCGAGTGTTTCCAAGCGTTTGCAGGCCATTCTCAGAAAAGCGCAGGACGATGGGTTGGTTGAAGAAGATGCCTCGGTAGCCATGCGCGACGGGCGAGCAGTGATTCCAGTTGCTTCAGCACTTAAACGCCGGTTGAGCGGGATTGTGCACGACGAGTCGGCCACCGGAAAAACTTCGTACATCGAACCGGCCGAAGTGGTTGAAATGAATAACCAGATTCGCGAACTGGAATATGCCGAACTGCGCGAGATCA
>JAJZSZ010000068.1 GCA_021849365.1 Bacteroidota bacterium
AAGTTTGTCGATCCTTATAAAAAATATAACTACGAGCTTGATACTTTAAGCAAAGCCAAAGATGTTGCTAACCGCACCATTAGTAAGTTGTATCCGACTGATTTGAAAGGCAGGGATCGCTTCCTGGATGGAGGTCCTGATCTCGGGGCTTTTGAACGTCAGGAAAAGAAAGCAAAATAACAATCTTCCTTTGCTGGAATGCCTTGGCCACTTGTAAATTGAACCGCGATGAATTCTTCATTATTCTACTCGCATGAAAGTTCCACTCCATTTATTCATTGTTAGTTTGTTTCTATTCTTCTCGTCATTTCGGGTGTCGGCTCAAGTTTCTTCAGTGACGAATGAATTTTCAATCATGTTTTATAATACCGAGAACTTCTTTGATGTTGAAAATGACTCGATAACCAAAGATGAAGAATTCACTAAGGAGGGTAATCGACGGTGGACTTCGGGAAGACTGCATGTAAAAGCTGAGCGTCTGGCTAAGGTGATATTGGCCGCCGGGAAATGGAATGCTCCGGTTCTTGTGGGGTTATGCGAAATTGAAAATAGGGATGTACTTGAGATGCTTTGCCGCATTGAGCCATTGACTCGATATCACTATAAAATAATTCAGAAGGAATCACCGGATTCACGAGGTATTGATGTTGCGTTGATTTATCGCCCCGATCTTTTCCATCCAGTTGATTATTCCGCAATTCCAGTGGTCGATCCAGATGATAACTCATTTAAAACACGAGATATTCTTATGGTGAGCGGCGTGCTGAATGGCTGTGATACTATTCACGTTTTTGTCAATCACTGGCCTTCGAGGTATGGTGGAATAATGGAAACAAAGAAGTATCGTAGGCTTGCTGCTATGACGTTAAAAAGCTCCATTTTGAGAATATTGTCGATGCGCTCAAATGCAAAAATTGTTTGCATGGGTGATTTTAACGATACACCTGCCGACGAAAGTTTGACTACCATTATTGAGGCAAAACCAACTGATGGAGCCATGAAGGGAGAGTTGGTAAACCTTTCTGCACGCTGGACATCATACGACATTCAAACGATAAAAAGTAAGTACCGTTGGGAAGTATTCGACCAGTTTATCGTTTCGGATTATTTCCTGACACCTACTGAATGCTTTCAATTTAAAGATTGTGAGATATTTAACGCTCCATTTCTTCTTGAACCGGATATCTCATATGGTGGAGTTAAGCCCAAACGAACCTATATCGGCTATCGGTACAACAACGGATTTTCAGACCATCTTCCTGTTCTGCTTCGGTTTAGCTTGAAAGGTTATTGATTTTTCACGGGTTTCAGCCCCATATCTTCAGCAATTTTAAGCATATATGCAAAAGCCTGCTCCTTGTCGTTTGCAATAATTCCGTCCAAAATAGCATCTTTAATGGCGTTTTTGATGACTCCAACTTCGCGGCACGGATCCAATCCATAAATTTCCATGATGGTTTCGCCAGTTACAGGGGGTTGGAAATTCCTGATATGATCCCGTTCCTCCAAATCTTTCAGCTTTTGTCGTACCAGCTGAAAATTGTTGTAGTACTTCTTAACCTTTTCAGGATTTTTTGAGGTAATGTCTGCCTCGCAAAGAGTCATCAAATCATCGATATCATCACCTGCTTCAAATAATAGTCTTCGGATGGCCGAGTCGGTCACTTCTTCCTCCGAAAGTACAATAGGTCGCATATGTAGCTCAACGATTTTCTGGACATACTTCATCTTTTCGTTGAGTGGAAATTTCATCTTTTTAAACAGTGCAGGTACCATCTTTGCGCCTACAAAGTTGTGCGAATGAAATGTCCAGCCCAGTTGAGGTGAGTATTTTTTAGTTGCAGGTTTTGCAATGTCGTGTAATAAAGCTGACCAGCGTAACCACAGATTGTTGGTATTTGGAGCAATGCGGTCAAGAACTTCCAGTGTATGATAGAAATTGTCTTTGTGCCCAACGCCGTTAACTTCTTCTCTTCCTTTCATCCGGTGTAATTCCGGAAAAATCAGTTCCAGCAAACCGGTTTTGTCAAGCAGCTTAAATCCAATCGATGGTTTTGATGATAGAATGATCTTGTTCAGTTCTTCGCCAATTCTTTCTTTCGATATAATACTGATGCGCTTCTTGTTTTGAGCAATAGCTTCAAGTGTTTTTTCCTCGATGGTAAATCCTAATTGTGATGCAAATCGAATTGCCCGCATCATTCGGAGAGGATCGTCGGAAAATGTAATGCCTGGTTCAAGTGGCGTCCGTAAAATTTTGTTTTCGATATCCTGAATTCCTCCAAACGGATCGACCAATTCTCCAAACCGATCTTTGTTCAGGCAAATTGCCAATGCATTAATGGTAAAATCGCGACGGTTTTGATCTTCCTCCAGCGTACCGTCTTCAACAATTGGTTTTCTTGAATCTTCGTTGTACGATTCTTTTCGGGCCCCAACAAATTCAACTTCGAGCGATTGATATTTTAACATTGCTGTTCCGAATGTTTTGAACACACTAACCTGAATTGTTGGCCCCAATCGCTTAGCTACCATTTCGGCCAGTTTAATGCCGCTGCCGATGGTCACCACATCAATGTCAGGAGAGGGACGTTTCAGAATCAAATCGCGAACAAAGCCGCCAATTACATAGGTTTCCTGATTAAGCTGGTCGGCCAATTCAGAGATAACTTTAAATATTGGATGTTGAAGATGTTGTTTCATTAAAAAATGTTTGCTGGTTCAGCCTATCTGTTCAGAATAAAATGCGTATGAGTTATAACAAAAATCATATTGAATTTGCTGAACTTATTACAGTAAAAGCTTTGATTTTTTGATTTAAGAAAAACTAAATATGACAAAATGTGTTTTTAGTGTGCCAAAATTACAATTTATTGCTTTTTACAGCTATGTATTAAGATTTAAATTTATTGGCATTTGATTTGATATTTATATATTTAAAAATTTATATATTTGTATAATTAAAAATTAAAACCATGTTAGAACATTTAACAAAAGAAACTTTCAAAGAAAAAGTATTCAACTTTGAAGTTAATACAGAGTGGAAATTTGAAGGTACAACACCGTGTATGATTGATTTTTATGCTGATTGGTGTGGCCCATGTAAAATGATTGCTCCAGTATTGGAAGAACTGCAGAAAGAATATGGAGATGACCTCGTGATTTATAAAGTTAATACTGAAAACGAACGTGAGTTATCTGCAATATTCGGCATCCAAAGCATTCCATCGCTGCTTTTTGTTCCGGTTGACGGGCAACCACAAATGGCTATGGGCGCTTTACCAAAATCGACATTCGAAAAAGCAATCGCTGACGTTTTGAATGTTAAAAAGCCAACGGTTAATTAAGGTAGCAATTCAAAAATTTTCTCTAAGTGAATGCCCCTTGACCCTTTGATAAGGATTAGTTTATTTTCAATAGGTTGTGTTTTTAGGTAGTTTGAAAGGAGTTCGACTTGATCGAACTTCTTTTTTTCTTTTATATTGACTGTATTTTTAAATTGAGGGCCTACGAGAAATACCTCAGCGAAGTTTTGAGTTTCGATGAAATCAGCAATCTTTTGGTGTTCTTCTGCCGAAGATTCTCCCAGTTCCAGCATATCACCCAAAATGATGCATTTGCTGTCGTGCCGGATTGATGCAAAATTGGACAATGCTGCCAGCATGCTCGTTGGGTTTGCATTGTATGCATCCATGATGATGGTGTTTTTTTCTTTTTGGATCAATTGCGACCGGTTGTTTGACGGAGTATAGTTAGCAATTGCTTCCTGTATAAGCAGCGGATCTATCCCGAAATATTTACCGATACAGGCAGCTGCCAATAAATTTTCAAAATTATAATCACCTACCAGTTTCGAATTAAGATATAACCAACCTTTGGGAAATAGAGCTTTTGCTACCAGATAATTTCCTGTGCTGGCAATTTCACCTGGCATGAAATAGCCGGTTGATGTGCCATATCTGATTTGTTCAATTCCTTCGGCTTGCTTAACTAAAATTGGATTGTCGGCATTCAGGAAACATTTTCCACCTTTGTAGCGAATGAAATCGTACATCTCCGATTTTGTCCGGATGACTCCTTCGAACGATCCAAATCCTTCAAGATGAGCTTTGCCAATATTTGTTATCAGGCCAAAATCAGGATTGGCAATTTCGCACAGTGTCTTAATTTCTCCCGGATGATTGGCGCCCATTTCAACTACCCCAAATTCATTATTTTTTGTCATAGAAAGGAGAGTAAGAGGAACTCCGATGTGGTTATTCAGGTTTCCCTTTGTCGATTCGACCTTAAACTTTTTTAACAATACGGCAGTGATGAGTTCTTTAGTAGTTGTTTTTCCATTTGTGCCGGTAATCGCTAAAATGGGTAGTCCTAGCTGATTTCGATGGTAGTTGGCCAGTTGCTGCAGACAAAGTAGCACATTATCCACTAGAATCATGCGGTCGTCAGTTGCAAAAGCAGATTCATCGATAACTGCAAATGCTGCTCCTTTATTTAAAGCTTCCGCAGCAAAAGCATTACCATTAAAGTTTTCACCTTTCAATGCAAAAAACAGGCTGTTTTCCGGGATGTTTCTCGAATCGGTTGTTACTGTTGGGTGATTCAGAAAAATGGAGTACAGGTTCGATATTTCCATACTTATTTATTAAAAAAGAAAACCCCACTTTTTCAAATGAGGTTTTATATCTGTTGTAATCTTAATCTAGTTAAAATCCGTCAGGGCTGCCAACGCGAGTCATAGCACAACGGAATCCCAAATCGCTGGCCGATTCAGTTTCAGGACGATACCTGCGGGCACCAGGACTCAACCAATAAGGTCTGTCTTTCCAGCTACCACCTTTATAAATGCGGGAGTTGTCAGAGATCAGTGAAGAGAATTGTCCTTCTTTGGTTGATTGAATATACATGTTGCTGGTTTGACTTTTGTCTTTTACAGCATTCCAGTCTTCGTTACCTTCAATTACCTGCGATTTGTAATCACCATCGTTAAAGTTACGGTAGTCAGCAATGGTGTCTTTTACCAATTCTCCAAACTCGTTGCGAACGAGTTTGCCATCAGCATCAGTTTTGTATTTGGTAAATGTATTACCACGGAATGGCTGGAATTCGGCAACATCGGTTGATGATAACGGACGGTAAACGTCTGCCACCCATTCGTTTACATTACCTGCCATACAATATAGACCATAGTCGTTTGGTTCGTATGATGTAACCGGAGCTGTAATGTCGGCATTATCGTTAAGAGCGCCTGCCATACCCATCAAGTCACCACGTCCACGGGTGTAGTTGGCCATCATACGTCCTTTTGTTTTCTTCGAATCGTCGCGAAGATAAGTACCGTTCCATGGATAAAGTTTGCGGTCGGTCAAAAGTTCATCTTCGGTGTTTCCAACTAGACCAAGGGCTGCATATTCCCATTCGGCTTCGGTGGGGAGACGATAGTTTGGAAGAAGAACTCCATCTTCCCAGCGAACTCGCCTATTTGTTCCAGCTGCATCCTTCAAAGGTCTTTTCCCTTCAGTTCCCTGATACATACCGGCAAGGAATGTTTCAGTAGTGAATACGTTTTGTCCGCTTTGTGTATTGTCGATGGTAATAATTCCTTTGTCGGCAAGTATTTTTTCGTTCACACGGTCGGTTCTCCATTTGGCATAGGCATCGGCCTGTTTCCACGAAACTCCAACAACCGGATAATTTCCGTAGGCTGGGTGACGCAGATAATTGCTTATGTATGGCTCGTTATATGCCAGTTCTTCTCTCCATACCAATGTGTCGGGCATTGCTGCTTTATACTTTTCTGGATTGGAAGGATAAACGCGTTTTAACCAAAATAAATATTCGCGGTAGTCGAGGTTCGAAACCTCAGTTTCATCCATATAAAAAGAAGCAACTGTAACACGTCGTGGAACATTATTCCAATCGTACATCACATCTTGCTCAACGCGACCCATAGTAAAGGTACCACCCTGAATAAAAACCAATCCGGGACCAGTTTCCTGAGCGTAATTGTCATCAGCCTGAAAACCACCATTTTTAGGATCCCCAAATTCCCATCCGGTTGAGTGAGATGTTCCGGAACCTCCTTTACCTTTTCCAAACAATCCGCATCCAGCCATTAAAGCAGCGAGACCAAATAATATTATGGATCTAAATTTCATGTGTATTTCTTCTTTTCTGTTAATTAAAAGACTCACAAATATAACTAATTTGTTGAATTGATATTGTTCAAGTATTCAATCTTTTTTCACACTTGTTGTTCATACTGTTTTATCTTTGCTCTGATTAAAGGGCTGGTATTATTTTGTTTACTTCTAAAAGCTTAATATTTATAATATTTGTTGCTCCTGATCGTTTAATGATAGAATAACTAATAAACATATAATGTTGAGATTATTGCTTTTTTTTATACTACTTCTTTCAATTATTGGTGAATCTCCAGCCTGGGCAAGGCTGAATGCTGATGTGTCACAATCACTGTCAGTTAAGTCTGGTTATACCTGGAAAACCGGATCCGTTTTGAAGTCAGGGAAGTGGATTAAAATCAAGATAAAAGATAAAGGATTTTACAAAATTACCTACGATCAGATTAAACAATGGGGGTTTGCCAATCCTGATCAGGTGTCAATGTATGGAAATGGTGGTTACATGTTGCCAGTTTTCAATAAAGATACACGTTTTGATGATTTGGATCCCTATCCGGTTTTAAAGGGAAAAGACAGTGCAGAGAAGGATTGTTTGTTTTTTTATTCAACAGGGAATATTCGTGTTAAGGAGGATTCTAAAACCGGTGTATTATCTCATAAACAAAATTATTATGCAACTGAAACCTATTTTTTTCTTTCTGACCAGGGTTCGGTAAAAACAATAGGTAAATCGGCTGAAATTACTGAAACTGCTGGTCGAACTGTTGATGCATTTTCTAATTATGCGTTTTATGAGAAAGAGGTCCGGAATCTGATAGCTTCAGGAAGTCAGTGGTTTGGCGAAGAATTTAATGCAGGGCAATTGCAAACTTTTAATTTAACATTAGATAATCCCGACCCGACAAAGCCGGTGCAGTTTTTGGTAGCTGCAGCCGCCCGATCTTCGGCCTCCAGTTCAATGAATGTGAATGTGAATGGAAAATCACTTGCCGATATTTCTTTTCCGGCGCTCGATGTAACTGACCCAACAGGATATTTTGCCAACGAACAAATCACGGCGATTTCTGGATTGGTTTCGTCGAATGCTTTGCAGATAAAACTTGGATATAGTGCCTCAAATAATTCGTCGAATGCATGGCTCGATTACATTTCGGTGAATTATCAGAGTTCGCTGAAAATGGTTGGTGATGTATATTCATTTCGGGGCAAAGGAGCTTCAGGTACAATAACAACTTCTGAATTTGTTTTGAATGGAGCATCGGCTGCAACCAGAATTGTTGATGTGACTGATATCAATAATGCGGTTGAAATGCCAGCCACATACAGTAGTGGTCAACTGAGATTCAAATCTAAATCAGCTGAAACGCGCGAATACGTTGCTCTCAACCTTACGGGTTCGATTCCGGTTCCTGAGTTTATTGAGACGGTTGATAACCAGAATCTTCATGGGGACGACCTTGCAGAAATGATTATTGTTGCGAACAAGAAGCTGTTAACGCCTGCCAATGAACTGGCCGAATTTCACCGAACCAACGATGGTATGAGTGTTAAGGTTCTCACTCCCGATGTTATTTACAACGAGTTTTCGGGAGGATTGCCTGATCCCGCAGGGTTGAGAAATTACTTCAGAATGTGTTACGATAAAGGCATTCAAACCGGTGCCAATACGCTGAAGTATGTTTTGCTAATGGGCGATGGTTCGTACGATAATCGCAATATTCTCCTAAAAAATCATAATCTGCTTCCAACGTACCAGTCGGAGAATTCGCTTTCACCAACAGAGTCATTTGTTACTGATGATTTTTATGGTTTTCTGGATGAGAATGAAGGCGATTCTCAAGGCATTCTCGATTTGGGCATTGGGAGAATATCTGCCGGTTCAGCTGAAGAAGCCGGCTATGTTGTCAATAAAATTAAGCATTATTATCAGCAGGAATCACTTGGGAACTGGCGGAATGTGGTAACTTTTATTGCTGACGACGAAGATTATAATACGCATATGAATCAGGCTGAGACTTTGGCTTCGCTTGTGAATAAAACTTATCCAGGATTTTTTACTGATAAAATTTATCTCGATGCATTTAAGCAAGTTTCCACTTCAGGCGGAGAAAAATATCCTGATGTAAGTGCTGCAATTACGAATCGGGTCAAGCAGGGAACGCTGGTAATGAACTATACCGGGCATGCCAACGAGAAATATCTGGCCGACGAAAATGTACTCGATATCAGTGCAATCAACTCGTGGAGCAATTATAGCCGGTTGCCAATCTTCGTGACAGCTACCTGCGAATTCAGTCGTTTCGATGCTGATGATACTTCGGCCGGAGAATACATTCTATTTAATCCCAATGGCGGTGGAGTTGGGCTTTTTTCAACTACACGGTTGGTTTATTCAGGGGCAAACTTTGTGCTGAATAATGAATTCTTTAAATACATTTTCGCAAAGGATAGTCAAGGGAAAAATTTACGATTGGGCGATGTGATGCGCAAAGCGAAAGCAGATGCAAATACCGGAATCAACCAGTTAAATTTTTCCTTGCTTGCTGATCCTGCAATGCGGCTGGAAAATCCTGAATATCAGATAAAAACCACAATTATTGATGGGAAGGATGCAACTACTCAAACAGATACAATACGTACACTTTCAGTGGTTACAGTTAAAGGATACATTGCCGATCACAATGGTGCAAAACTGACAACATTTAATGGCGAGATTATCCCTGTTGTGTACGATAAATCCCAGCAGGTTGAAACTTTGGGGAACGGAGGACAGACGCCAATGAGCTATAACGTGCAGAATAATGTAATTTATAAAGGTCTGGCGAGCGTAAAGAATGGCGAATTTGAGTTTTCATTCTTTGTCCCGAAAGATATTTCATACAAGTTGGGTAAGGGAAAAATTCTTTACTATGCTTACAATGAAACTGATGATGCACAGGGTTATTTCGATCAATTTTATATTGGGGGATCATCCAATACTTCTATATCTGATTCAAAGGGACCCACTGTTGAACCCTTCCTGAATTCAGAGTCGTTTAAAGACGGAGATCAGGTAAGTGCAAGTTCGGTATTGATTGCCAATATCACTGACGAGACCGGAATCAATACTTCAGGCACAGGTATTGGTCACGACATTACTGCCGTACTTGACGACGATTACTTAAATATTATGGTTCTGAACGATTATTTTCAGGCCGACAAAGACAAATATACCAGCGGGAAAATAGTATTTCCACTCACTAACCTTGCCGAGGGAGAACATGTTATTAGGTTAAAAGTATGGGATGTGCTGAATAACTCGACCGAAGTTGAGGTGCGTTTTGTCGTAAAAGATGATTTCAGAATTGAAAATGTTAGCTGTTATCCAAATCCGATGTGGGGGCAAACCAAGTTTATTTTCACTCACAATCAACCAGATGAGTCGTTTGATGTTACTTTAGATGTATATCAAATTTCAGGAGCTCAAGTCGATTCATATCAGGCTCGGGTGGGTTCGTCAGGAACACAAAGTTTACCATTTGAGTGGATTCCTGCTGATCATTTGGTGAAAATGAAACCCGGAGTTTACGTTTATCAATTAACTATTACGACTGATGATAAAAAAACTACGACGGGTTCCGGTCGGTTGGTTTTTGTGTATCGTTAAAAAATATGGTTCAATCGCTTCTTGCTTAATACTAATTGGGACTGATGTCCGTTTATAAATTTGTTTGTTGGGTGCAAGTTGTCCTTTACAAACGTCTATATTTGCAATTCGAAAAAAAATATTGAATTACTAAAATGAAGAAAATCTTACTGTTTACGGCTATTTTTTCACTGGGTATCTTTTTGCCACAGGTATATGCACAAAAAACTTCGACTACCGGAGCAAATACGGTTACTACCGGGGTTCCGTTTTTAACAATTGCTCCCGATTCGCGAGCTGGTGCAATGGGTGACGCGGGTGTGGCCACTTCTCCCGATGTTAACTCTCAGCACTGGAACCCTGCCAAATATGCGTTTACCGAAAGTGAAATGGGGATAGCATTGTCGTACACTCCCTGGCTTCGTAATTTGGTTTCTGATATCAACCTGGCTTATCTGGTAGGTTATAAACGCCTGAATGACCAGGAAACGGTAAGTGCTTCGCTGCGCTATTTCTCGTTAGGTGATATCTCTTTTATGAGTGAATATGGTGATCCTACCGGTCAGCAAAGTCCAAACGAATTTGCTTTCGATATGGGATATACCCGCCTTCTGTCTGATAATTTTTCAGGTGCTGTTGCCATTCGTTATATTCGTTCCGATCTTACCGGAGGACAAATGGTTGGAGGCGTAGAGACTCATGCCGGAAATACTTTTGCTGCCGACGTAGCTTTCTATTATCAGAATCAGATCAGGATGAACCGGAAGAATTCGACCATCTCGGCTGGTATTGATATTTCAAACATTGGTGGAAAAATTTCATATACCGATGGTGAAACCAAAGACTTTATCCCAACCAACCTGAAATTAGGGGTTTCATACAAAACCGAAATGGATAAATACAATACCATCACCTTTGCTTTTGATGCCAACAAATTAATGGTTCCAACTCCGGATACAACTGATGTTGATATTATCACAGGTTTGGGATCATCAAAATCGGTTGTTTCGGGTATGTTTAGTTCGTTTAGCGATGCTCCTGGTGGTATGAAAGAGGAATTAAGGGAAATAACTTTCTCTGTTGGTGCCGAATATTGGTATAATAAGCAATTTGCTTTGCGCGCAGGTTATTTCTACGAAGATCCAACCAAAGGGAATCGTAAATTTTTCACCGCGGGTGCAGGTTTAAAGATGAATGTATTCGCACTTGATTTCTCGTACTTATTGCCTGTTGCACAGAATAATCCATTGGCCAATACACTTCGGTTTACCTTGTCGTTCGACTTCGACGCGTTTAATAAACAAAGGAGATAAGCACATTTTCAGGTCAAGCCTGAAATTAAAAATATTTGCAAATGAATTTCCGGATAGGATACGGATACGATGTACACCGTTTAGCTGAGGGCGAAACCCTCTGGCTGGGCGGTGTTCTTGTTCCACACAGTAAAGGAACAATAGCACATTCTGATGGCGATGTGCTGATTCACGCGCTTTGCGATGCCATGCTTGGTGCGGCAAAAATGGGCGATATCGGGCGACATTTTCCCGATACTTCTTCCGACTTCAAGAACATTGACAGTAAAATTTTGTTGTCTAGGACCAATGACCTGATTGCTTCGAAAAACTATCGGGTCGGAAATCTGGATGTGACGATTGCCGCTCAAAAGCCAAAGCTCAAGCCCTATATTCCAGAGATGGAAGAAACCATTGCCCGAATTTTGGGAGTTGATGTTGATACTGTTTCAATTAAAGCAACCACAACTGAAGAATTAGGTTTTGAGGGCAGGGAAGAAGGTATATCGGTTCATGCCGTAGTTTTATTGGAAAAATTGGACAAATCATGAAGAAGACTTTGGTTATTGGAGCCAGTGAAAATCCCGAAAGATACTCGTATAAGGCGATAAAAGCATTAAAAACAAACGATCACGAAGTGGTTGCTATTGGACTCAGGGCGGGAGAAATTGATGGAGTGACATTCGATGCAGAGAAAAAATCATTTGAAAATATCGATACGGTTACGCTTTATGTAGGGCCGAAAAATCAACCGGAATACTATGAGTACATTCTGAGTTTACAGCCCCAGCGTGTGATATTTAATCCCGGAACCGAAAACCCCGAGTTCATCAGCAGGCTTGAATCCGCAGGAATTTATCCTGAGATTGCCTGTACTTTGGTTTTACTTGCCACCGGTCAATACGAGTAATGGAAACCATCCGCACAATCCCTGAATTCGATAAGCTGCTTGCTGAAAACGATGCTGTTTTAGCCTATTTTTCAACTGAAACATGTTCGGTTTGCCATGTGTTGAAGCCGAAGGTTCTCGAAATGGTTTCAGAATCGTTCCCGCAACTGAAAATGATTTTTATCGAGTCAGATAAATCACCGGAACTGGCAGCCCAACATCGTGTTTTTACTGCGCCAACAGTAGTGGTATTTTTTGCAGGCCGCGAAACCATCCGCAAAAGCCGGGCTTTTGGAGTTGATGAACTCAAAGCAGAAATACAACGTCCCTATTCCTTGCTCTTCGATTAATAAAAAGGATCCGAACTTTACTCAAAATCGAATCCTTTTCAGCTAATTGCAATGTTTACTCTCGAAATAGCTGATCGATTATATCTTCGTCAGTCAAATTAGGAAGTGTCACTTTCAGATTCGGGTTTTCGGTCATAGCTCGTTTTATGGCAAACAATGCTGATTCGTTTCTGGCCCAGCTACGGCGCGCAATTCCGTTGTTTACATCCCAATGAAGCATTTGCTTTAAGCGTCGATCGGCTTCGTCTGATCCGTCCAATGTCATTCCAAATCCGCCATTGATCACTTCTCCCCAGCCAACGCCGCCCCCATTGTGAATCGACACCCAGGTCGCACCGCGGAATGAATCGCCTATGACATTCTGGATGGCCATATCGGCAGTAAAAGCTGATCCATCGTAAATATTGGAAGTTTCGCGGAAAGGAGAGTCGGTTCCCGAAACATCATGATGGTCGCGCCCAAGCACTATCGGGGCACTGATAATTCCTTCGCGGATCGCTTTGTTGAAGGCTTCGGCAATTTTCATGCGGCCTTCGCAATCGGCATAAAGTATTCGTGCCTGTGAACCAACCACAAGTTTGTTTTTTCCGGCCTCGGCAATCCAGTGTATATTGTCGTTTAGTTGATTGATTATTTCAGATGGTGCGCTTTTAGCTATTTTATTCAAAACCTGAAGTGCAATTTCGTCGGTTTTTTGAAGGTCTTCCGGATTGCACGAGCAGCACACCCAACGGAACGGTCCGAAGCCGTAATCGAAGAATAACGGTCCCATGATGTCCTGCACATACGACGGATAAATAAAGCTTCCGTCTGTTTTGGTAACCTCCGCTTTAGCACGTCCGGATTCCAACAAAAAGGCGTTCCCGTAATCCCAGAAATACATGCCGTTCCCCGAAAGTTTGTTGATGGCATTTACCTGGCGGCGTAAACTTTCGTAAACTTTCTCCTGAAAAAGTGTTGGGTTTTCGGCCATCATTTGGTTCGATTCTTCCAGCGATAAACCTACGGGATAATAACCACCGGCAAAAGGATTGTGCAATGAGGTCTGGTCTGATCCCAAATCCACCGAAACATTTTCTGCAGCCAGTTTTTCCCACAAATCCACCACATTTCCCTGGTAGGCCAGCGAAACCGCTTCATTATTTTTGCTGGCTTCACGCATTCGTGCAATCAGTTGATCGAGGTTTTCATATACTTCGTCGACCCAGCCTTGTTCATGCCTTACTTTAACGGCCTTGGGATTAATTTCAGCAATTACGGCAACCATTCCGGCAATTACAGCGGCTTTCGGTTGAGCACCTGACATTCCACCCAGGCCCGACGAAATAAATATTTTTCCGGCCATTTCTCCATCGCCTTTCATTCGGGCTGCATTCATCAGGGTAATGGTTGTTCCGTGCACAATTCCCTGGGGACCAATGTACATATACGAGCCGGCTGTCATTTGTCCGTATTGTGAAACGCCAAGCGCATTCATTCGTTCGTAGTCATCTCTTCCGGAGTAATTTGGGATAACCATGCCGTTGGTAACCACAACCCGGGGGGCATCTTTATGTGAAGGGAAAAGCCCCATCGGATGGCCCGAGTACATCACCAGTGTTTGCTCGTCGGTCATTTCTGACAGGTACTTCATTGTCAGCCGGTATTGTGCCCAGTTTTGAAAGACAGCACCGTTTCCGCCGTAGGTAATCAGTTCGTGCGGATGTTGCGCCACGGCATAATTCAGGTTGTTCTGGATCATCATCATAATGGATGCTGCTTGAACCGATTGATGAGGATAGTCTTCAATCGGGCGAGCCTTCATTTCGTAATCCGGACGGAGGCGATACATGTAAATCCGGCCAAATTGTCGCAGTTCGTCCAGGAATTCGGGTGCCAATTCTGCATGAAACTCAGGTTCGAAATATCTTAATGCATTTTGAAGGGCAAGTTTTTTTTCTGCTGTCGACAGTATATCTTTCCGTTTTGGCGCATGATTTACAGAATAATCGTATGGTTTTCTCTCCGGAAGCCTTGATGGGATTCCTTCCTGAATCGCTTTTCTGAATTCGGCAGTATTCATAGTCGTAAAATTGTGGTTCACCTTTTGAAGTAGAAGGTATAACGGCAAAATTGCTACATTCCCCGATAATTTAGTGTATCAGGTAAGGAGTTTTGCAACATTTGCCAAACTTACATTTGTCATAGATTAGTATTGAATTATTAAATTTGAAGTAAACATTAAAAGTAAATAAGATGAAAAAGATTTGGATTGTCCTGGCTGTAATTGCCGTTCTGCTTTTATTGGCGTATTCGTCGGTAAAAAGCTCATACAACAATATGGTGACCATGGAAGAAGGTGTGACTGCACAGTGGTCGCAGGTTGAAAACGTTTATCAGCGTCGTTCCGACCTGATTCCAAACCTGGTTAGCACAGTCAAAGGATATGCCGATTTCGAAAAGGAAACGCTTACCCAGGTTATTGAAGCCCGCGCCAAAGCGACTTCAGTAAATGTTAATCCTTCAAAACTAGATGCACAATCGCTTCAGAATTTTCAGGATGCACAATCCGGATTATCTTCTGCTTTAAGCCGTTTGATGGTTGTGGTTGAAAAATATCCTGATCTGAAAGCTAACCAGAACTTCCTCGATTTGCAGGCTCAGCTCGAAGGAACCGAAAACCGCATTACTGTTGAGCGTCAGAAATTCAATCAGTCGGCTCAAACCTACAATACATTTATTCGCACGTTCCCTAAAAATATATTTGCCGGAATGTTCGGGTTTGAAAAGAAAGCCTATTTTGAGGCTGAAAAGGGCGCTGAGAAAGCACCTCAGGTAAAATTCTAATAGTCTTTGGCAACTGGCAGCTGGATACTGGCTGGCTGCCGGCAGCTAAAAGCCAGTAGTTATTTATTACAATATACTCACCAATAAAATGTCAGTCGAAAATTTTTTCAGTACGGAAGAAAAGAAACAGATTACTGATGCAATTGCCCAGGCCGAACTCAATACTTCGGGCGAAATCCGTTTACACATGGAAGGACATTGCAAAATAGATGTGCTCGACCGTGCAGCCTATATCTTTGAAAAACTCGGGATGAAAGAAACCGCTCAGCGAAACGGCGTTTTGTTTTACCTGGCAGTACACGATCGGAAATTTGCCATTTTAGGCGATGCCGGTATTAATCAGGTAGTCCCGGTTAATTTCTGGGACCAGATAAAAGAAACAATGCTGACATTTTTTAAGGAAGGAAAATTTACCGAAGGCTTATCAAAGGGAATCCTGATGGCCGGCGATCAGTTAAAAGCCAATTTCCCTCGCCAAAAGGATGATGTAAACGAATTGTCGGATGAAATATCCTTCGATAAAAACTTATAAAATGAAGCATATTCTAATTTTATTTCTTCTGACGGTTTTTACCGCTTCAGTTTTTGCGCAGGATATTCCTGAACGACCAAATCCACCGCGGTTAGTCAATGATTTGGCTAATGTTCTGACTGATCAGGAAGAGCAGCAGCTGGAGTCGGATTTGGTTCAGTTCGATAATCAAACTTCTACTCAGATTTGTGTGGTTACACTTCCTTCGCTCAATGGCTACGAGATTTCCGATCTTTCATTTAAAATTGGAGAGAAATGGGGAGTTGGGCAGAAAGGGAAGAACAATGGAATTGTAATCGTTTTCAAACCCAAAACTGCAAACGAAAAAGGGGCTGTGTTTGTAGCTGTGGGCTACGGACTGGAAGGCGTTATTCCCGATGCTGTTGCCAACCGTAATGTGGTTGATTATGCTATGATTCCGCATTTCCGTGAAAACGATATTTACGGAGGTTTGGCCGAAGGTACAAAAGTGTTG
>JAJZSZ010000492.1 GCA_021849365.1 Bacteroidota bacterium
CAATTTTGAACTTAACCGAACCAAGGTCTGGAAACGGCTGCTTTTGCTAAATACAGTAAATCCCATTCCAAGCGCCATCAGGAAATAACCCAGATAGGAAATAAATGTTCCCCAATAGTCGTGGTTTACCGAAAGTATGGTACCCTTTTCATCCTGATCGAACGACGATTGGAAGAATCGATAACCCTGATATTTCAGGATGTTATTCATAAATATGCGGAATGGACGCTCAACTGATGAAGCCGGATCTTTCAGCGTAATTTCGCTGGCGTATGACGAGGGACTCATGGAGCCGGGATAGCGCTCGAGCTGGAAATCGCGCAAGTGAATACTGAATGGAAGCTCACGCACAACAGCGCCATACGATATGCTTAAGTCGACTCCATTTACCGAGCAGGTTGCCGGTTCGGTAATTGTACCATCTTTTTCGAAAACATTCACCCGTCTTACTTCATTTCCTGAAGTTATTTTAGCAGTAAACGCATTCATTCCGGTTTGTTTTTCGCTGGTTTCCTGAACCAAAGCCGGCGATGCCTTAGGCAAATAACTACGCAAGGCAAACAAAGCTCCGCCAATTTTATAAAGAGTATTTGTTTGTACCGGATAGGCCACTTTAGGAGCCAGTTTTTCTCCGGTTGTTCCCATCATCGAAGCAACCACCATTGTATCGGCACACATCATACTTAACCCATTGGGAGTTTGACTAAAAACAACATCAGCCGAGCCTTCTCCTGAATCGAAACCAAAACTCAGGTGTGGCAATATTTTTTTCTGACTTTGCCCCAGGCTGAAATCAATATCCTGATTCGGACCATCGCTGTAAACCAATGACAAATAAGCAATTCCATTAGGATCGGGAACAAGAGTTTCCAATGCATTGGCTACAAAGATTTCGTTTTCAACGGTCACTTTCTTTCCGTTAAGCTCAAACGAGTAATTGTAATAATTGCTCGTGTTTGGAGTAAACCGAACTTGCGTTGAGTGATTAATCTCACTCCCGTTTGCGCTTGCTTTCACTCCAATATAGGTTGTTTCCGACACAACTTTATTGGTAGCTTCTCCTTCACGAATGTGCATACTGCCTTCAAATCCAAAGTAACGGGTAACACCGGCACCAATGATAATCAGTATAAAAGCGAGGTGAAACAACAAAATTGCCCACTTTTTCCGGTTAACAAGTTTGTATTTAAATACACTTCCCGAGAGGTTTATTACACCAACCAAAAGTAACAGTTCGAACCACCACGCCTGATAAATAAGCGCCTGAGCGGTTGGTGTTCCATAATCGTTTTCGATGAATGTTGCGTAGGCAATTGATATGGCAAAAGCCATCAAAAGCAAAACGGTAAAAAACATGGAAAACAGAAAGTCGATTATTTTCTTCATAGTTCTGAAACAAAACAAATTGATTACTTATTCTTCAATGACTTATATTTCGAATAAATTAAGGTATTGCTAAAGCATAAAAAAACTCCTTTGTTTTGAGGGAAAAACAAAGGAATTTTTTTTAAAGACTAATGATCGTTAACCATTATTTTGTTGTTGGATCGTCGTGTGCAATTTTAGCAACGTATTCTTTATAATTAAATCCTTTGTAATGAGGACTTTGCTCGTTGTGGCATTTTTTACACACTTTTTCATCAGGTAAGATCAAGCCTTTTGCCATCGATGCTTTCTGATCTTTCATAACAGTAGCTACTTTGTAAGCACTGCCTGGTCCGTGGCACGATTCGCAGGAAACACCTTCTTCAACAGTAATGGTAGCAACTAAAGCCTGATCGGCAGCTGCTGCAGTTGAGTGGCATTTCAAACATTTCGGGTTTTTGGCTTCATCGCCTTTCAGAGAGGCCATAGCTTTAGCATGCGGACTGTTGGCCCACTTGTTATACTGCTCACCTTTGTCGGCCTTATTGTGACACATCTTACATTTGGCTGCCCCGATGTACTTGAAATCTTCGGCAGTCGCAAGTGAGATGCATAACACTACTGCACTCATTAATAAAAACAACCTTTTGTAATTCATAGTCATTGTGTTTTAAAGATTAAACAATACCTTATTTCTTAATTCTTTCTTTCGTATTCTTTGTAATTATCCTTTAAATATGCATTTATTTTTTCACTTCATCAATAATCATACCCAGATTGGAGACTAACCCCAATGAAACACACTAATATAGCTGCGAATGGCACGACGAACACATTTCGGTTTTCCAGGCGTCTTCAATATCTACCGGATGTTTAAACTCAAGTGGTTCCAGTGCTTTGGAATACTCCATATTTTCCGGGGTTCCCTGTGCTAAAATCGTATGGCACATGTTACAATCCTTCGAAATAACTTTTCCCTTTTCGGTCGAATGACGGTCGTTATGGCACCTGAAACAGCCATCAGAAACCATGTGCCCAATGTTGTTTGGATACGACTTCCAGCTCGACTTCATGAACGGGAAAATATTCTTCGAATAGCCATTCTGAATCTCTGCAATAGCAGCATCAACATCAGCTTTCTTCTCAGTCAGCAACTCAGGATGAGTAGTTTTATAAAATTCAGTTACCCCATCGCGAATAGCCATAAAAGCAGAATCCTTTGTTGAATAATCCTTATACAGAATTTTCATTGCTATTTGCTTAATTCCGGGCAGCGACTTTGTTATTTTCCCATCGCTTAAAGACTGATCGACAAAACGCTGAGGTGTGCGATAATCGTGCGAAGGACGATTGTGGCAATCCAGACAATCCATAACTCGGGTCTCAAGCGAATCGAGTTTAGCCTGGCTCAACGGGTTTTCACTATCCGTAAATATCTCGCTCACCCCGGTCTTTGTATTGGTATATTTAACCCAGGGAATCACCTGCCGGTTGGCAGAAGTGGTTTTGTATTCAATCCTGACATCAGGGCTAATGTGCTGATGAATCCCTTGCTCGAAACCATGAGAAGTCATTTTTGAGCTGGTT
>JAJZSZ010000069.1 GCA_021849365.1 Bacteroidota bacterium
ATCTTTTGGAGATTAAAGTGCCGCATGGCGCCGATTTTGCCGCGTTGATGCCCCTCATTCCGATAGTAATCAGTTATATCCTGAGTTTCATTTACATTGGCATTTACTGGAACAATCACCATCACATGATGCACACCGTCAAGCATGTTTCAGGCGGAATTTTGTGGGCCAATTTGCACCTGCTGTTTTGGTTGTCGCTGGTGCCTTTTACCACTGGCTGGATTGGAGAAAACCACTTCGCCCCAATCCCTATGGCCGTTTACGGAATTGTGTTGCTGATGGCTGCCATTGCTTATTTCATTTTGCAGACAACAATTATCCGCGCTCAGGGCGAAAATTCCTTGCTGGCCCGCGCAGTTGGGAACGACATCAAGGGAAAAATGTCGCCCATTTTGTATTCACTGGCTATTGCTTCCAATTTTGTCAGCCAGTGGATTTCAGGAGCATTGTATGTTTTGGTTGCACTCATCTGGCTGATTCCCGACCGGCGCATCGAAATAATTCTTCGCAACCTCGAAGAACATAAGTAATCAGCGGTTTTATTTTCAGGTAATCGAAAGAATCACAGTCAAAAGACGTAATTTTATGTCCGGTTCCTATACTATTCCTGAAAATAAAATCAACCAACATGAAAACAAACAGCCTGTTATTTCTGCTTTGCTTTTTTATCCTGAATGCTTTTTCACAAACTTCTTACAACCAGCAATGGCCATCGTTTCGTGGTCCGTTTGGCTTAGGCTACATCGAAAACTCCAAACCTGCCACGACCTGGAATATCGAAACCGGCGAACACATCAAGTGGAAAACTCAGATACCCGGGCTGGGGCACTCATCGCCCATCGTTTGGAACAATTTTGTTTTTGTAACAACTGCCGTTAATACGGCCGCTGCGACATCGCTCAAAGTGGGTTTGTACGGCGATATTGATGAGGCCAACGACAGCGCGATGCACGAGTTTAAAGTGTATTGCCTCGATAAAAACTCCGGAAAAATACTTTGGGAACGCCTGGCACATAAAGGAATCCCCAAATCGAAACGACATACCAAAGCCTCGCAGGCCAACTGTACTCCGGCCACCGATGGCAAATATGTGGTCGTTCATTTTGGCTCCGAAGGTTTGTATTGCTACGACTTCAAAGGAAATTTAGTCTGGAAAAAAGACATGGGACTGATTAATCCCGGATTCTTTGCGGCTCCCGGAATCGAGTGGGGATATTCGAGTTCGCCAATCATTTATAAAAAAAGGATCATTGTTCTGTGTGATATTCCTAAAACTCCATATCTCGTTTCACTTGATTTAGCCACCGGAAACGAAGTTTGGAGAACTTCGCGCGAAGGTGAAGTTGAAACTTATGGAACTCCTGCTATTTTCGAGAAAGACGGAAAAGCCCAGATTGTGGTCAATGGCTTCAAACACGCCGGAGGATACGATTTTGAAACCGGAAAGGAAATCTGGAAACTGGCTAATAATGGCGATATTCCAACGCCCACACCGGTGATTGTGAACGACCTGATTTACCTGAACAGCGCGCACGGAAAGTTCTCCCCGATTTTGGCGGTTAAAACCAGTGCCGTTGGAGATATCACTCTTGCTCCCGACAGCACCAAAAACAAGTATATTCCGTGGAGTGTTAAGCGTGGAGGAGCTTACATGCAAACGCCACTGGTGTATAACGGATTGTTGTATAATCTGCAGGTGAATGGCCAGCTGATGTGTTTCGATGCAAATACCGGCGAAATGAAATACAAGGACAGCCTGAAAGATCCGTTCTCAGCTTCGGGAGTTGCCGCCAACGGGAAACTGTATTTCAGTTCCGAAGATGGAAATATTTTTGTCGTTCAGGCTGGTCCCGAATTTAAATTGCTGGCTAAAAACCCGATGAAAGATGTATGCATGGCCACGCCTGCCATTTCAGGCAATACTTTGTTCATCAGAACACAGCATTATTTGGTTGCAGTGGAATAAATGTATTTTGAACTACCGAGAATTCCTAGGAGGTTCGAAAACTACAATCATCAAGATAGGAAAAACTGACCGGGAGTTGTTGTATTGAGAAAAGATTTTGAGCAATGAAAAATAATCCAATCATCAGCATCAAACCGCTCGGCTTTATGTGGCCGGTTTCCAACCCGTTTCTGTTTTGTGCTCATCACCTCGACGATTTTCCTGAGGGAAATACAGAAATGGCGCCGGATAAATCACTGCTAAGAGGTCGGCAAATCGGTTCGGATTTTAACCTGAAAGATGGTTGGCGCATGTACCACGGCGATACCGTTCCAGGATTTCCAGCGCACCCGCATCGTGGCTTCGAAACGGTGACGGTAGTGACCAAAGGCTTGGTCGATCATGCCGATTCGCACGGACAGGCCGGCCGGTATGGTGGTGGCGATGTGCAATGGATGACGGCCGATGCCGGATTACAGCACAGCGAAATGTTTCCACTTTTGAACACCGAAAGCCGGAACCTTGCCGAGCTTTTCCAGATCTGGCTCAATTTGCCGAAAGCGAAAAAGTTTGCCAAGCCACATTTCAAAATGCTTTGGGCCGAAGATATTCCGGTTGCACGAATTACTGACGAAAACGGAAAACTTTCAGAAATAAATGTGATTGCCGGAAATTTTGGAAGTGTTCAGGCGCTGGCTCCCGCACCCGATTCGTGGGCGGCCGATCCCGCAAACGAAGTGAGCATCTGGACTATTCGAATGGAAGCCAATGCTCAACTTGCCATCCCTGCTGCAAGTGCCGGCACAAACCGAACGCTCTATTTTTACAGCGGATCATCGATCCTGATTTCAGGAGAAAAAATCGGTCAGGAGAAAGCCATTGAGCTGAATGCCGGTGAGGAAACCCGCATTGAGAATGGTAGCGAAGAAGCATTGTTTCTTTTCCTTCAGGGCAAACCGATTAACGAACCAGTGGTGCAATACGGACCGTTTGTAATGAATACCCAGGCTGAAATTCGGCAGGCGATGATGGAATACCAGCAAAACGAATTCGGTGGATGGCCGTGGCCTCGTCGCGATCAGGTCCATCCGCGCGAAAAAGGCCGCTTCGCCCGTCATGCCGACGGAACAGAAGAAATCAGATAAAACTTATGCCACTTTTGCTTGTTTATTGGGCGAGAAACAATAAACAATGAATCATGAAACGCCGGTCTTTTTTAGGATCAGTATTCCTATTACCCCTTGCAGTAAAAGCTATGAAATCAGAAACTATTAGTCAGTTATTATCATTCGGTGAAAACACACCACGAATGCCGGTTTTGTTTGTTGGGCACGGTAGTCCGATGAACGCCATCGAAGAAAACGAGTTTGTTGAAGGTTGGCGTAACCTCGGAAAAACACTTCCGCGGCCAAAAGCTATTTTGTGTGTTTCGGCGCATTGGGAGACACGCGGAACTTATGTAACAGCCGTTCAGAAACCAACCACGATCCACGATTTTGGCGGATTCCCTAAAGCGCTATACGAGGTTCAGTATCCCGCGCCCGGCAGTCCTGAACTGGCTCACGAAGCCAAACGCGCCATTACCAAAACTGCGGTTGGCCTCGACGAAAAATGGGGACTGGATCATGGCGCGTGGAGCGTCATCCGGAGAATTTATCCTGAAGCTGATATTCCGGTCATCGAATTCAGTCTGGATTATACGCAGGGGCCGCAGTACCATTACGAGCTTGCCAAGCAGCTTTCGGCGTTGCGAACCAAAGGTGTGCTGATCGTGGGCAGTGGAAACCTGGTTCACAACCTGCGCATGGTGGCGTGGGATAAAATGAATGAACCTGATTTCGGGTTCGATTGGGCGATTGCGGCAAACGACAAGTTCAAGCAACTGATTCGGGAAGGAAATCATAAAGACCTGATTAATTATTCGAGTTTGGGTCGCGAAGTTCAGTTGGCTGTTCCTACTCCCGATCATTATTTGCCACTGCTTTACACGCTGGCACTGAAAGATAAAAATGAACCTGTCTCGTTTTTCAACGACAAACCGGTGATGGGCTCGCTCACCATGACATCGGTCAGAATAGGTTAAATCTTAATTTAGATACCTGTGAAAATCTTACTCACCGGCACCACTGGCTACATTGGTCAACGGCTGATTCCTGTTTTTCTCGAAAAAGGGCACGAGCTCGTTTGCTGTGTCAGGGATAGAAACCGGTTCGATTTTCAGAAATACAAATCGGATCGGATTCGGGTGATTGAAGTAAATTTTCTGGACGCAAACACACTTGGTGAAATTCCGGAAGAAATTGACGCTGCGTATTATCTGATTCACTCCATGTCGGCAGCCAATGAAGATTTCGAGGAACTTGAAAAGATTTCGGCCACAAATTTCAGGAATCGCGTTCAGGAAACCAGTGCCAAACAGGTCATCTATCTGAGTGGAATCGTCAATGAAGAGAAATTATCGAAACACCTGAATTCGAGAAAGCTGGTCGAAGAGATTCTAGCATCGGGCAGCTACCATTTAACAACGCTTCGGGCCGGAATAATTTTGGGATCAGGAAGCGCCTCGTTTGAAATCATCCGCGATCTGGTGGAGAAACTTCCTTTTATGATTGCTCCCAAATGGTTGAATACCCGGTCGCAGCCCATCGCCATCCGGAACGTGATTGAATACCTCACCGGCGTGCTGATGCTTGGCGATTCTTTTGATCAGAGTTTCGATATCGGAGGGCCTGAAATACTCAGCTACAAGGAAATTCTTTTGCGGTTCGCCAAAGTACGTAAGCTAAAACGAACCATCGTTACGGTTCCGGTCATGACTCCAAAATTGTCATCCTACTGGTTGTATTTTGTTACTTCAACCTCGTTCCGACTGGCGGTTAACCTGGCCAAAAGTATGAGCGTTGAAGTTGTTTGCCGCGAGAATAAGCTGAAAGAACTACTTGGAATAGAGCTACTGACATTTGAACAAGCCATAGAATTGGCTTTCGGCAAAATTCAGAACGAAGCTGTAGTTTCAAGCTGGAAAGACGCCCTTTCGAGCCATGTCCTCGACAAAGGAATTTCACAGTTACTCGAAGTTCCAACGTATGGTTGTTTTGTTGACAGGCGGAGTTGTGAAGTGAAGGAGGTTCGCAGGTCGTTGAATAAAATTTGGTCAATCGGAGGCGATACAGGCTGGTATTATGCCAATTGGTTGTGGGGGCTTCGTGGCTTTATCGATAAACTGTTTGGAGGCGTGGGTTTACGGCGCGGGCGAAAAAATAACAGCCTGATTTCTCCCGGCGACTCGCTCGATTTCTGGCGGGTCATTTATGCCGACAAGGAAGAAATGAAGCTGTTACTTTATGCTGAAATGAAACTTCCGGGAGAAGCCTGGCTCGAGTTTGAGATAAAAGACAACCGGCTATACCAAACCGCTACTTTTCGGCCTCTCGGATTGTTAGGTCGCTTTTATTGGTATTCGGTACTCCCTTTTCACGGTCTGATTTTCAGCGGTATGCTCAAAAAGCTATCGGAATAATGATTTATAAAAACTTTGGCGTTACTGTAATCATCAGGTATGCCCAGTTGTTAAACGCGCTTCGGGAACCACCTTTCAGGATTTCGAGACTTTCGCTCCCGAACATTTGCGAATAACCTACTGCGATTTTGGTTGCCGGATTTAGCGTGTGGGTTAGCGTCAGGTCGAGCTCTGTTCCCAGGTAGTTATCAGCTGTTGCCGAAATCTTGGCAGCGCTGGCAAAAAAATGCAGGTCGGCATTGAAGGTGGTTTTGTTTTTGGTCGTCACGAATTTCAGGTAAGCATCGGATAAACCCACGTTGTTCAGGTGATTTCCGACGTAGAAATAATCCATAAACCCGTTGAATTTATGGTTGGTGCCGTACAGCGGAGTAAACGAACTGTTCTTTTCCGTTTGGTTATAATCGGTTCCCGAAAGGATTTCGTAGCCCAGCAGAAACTGGCTTTTTTCTGAAGCTTTGTAAGTTGCTTCGGCCATTAAATTGTAGGCATTCAGCGAATAGTTTGTTCCATCCTCGCCAGTTTGGAAATACAAATGCCCGGTGAAAGCCACTTTGTCAACCGGAACTTCGACGTGGGTTCCGAAAGTCTGGCTGTATTTCGATTTTTGTTCGGTTCCAACCATCACCGGCTTGCCGTTATTCAGGAACAGAAAACTGAGATTAAATTTTTCGGTTTTTCGGTTGATCCATAAGAATTGCAAATCTTTGTAGGCGTCGGGTCCATCGTAAATGTTGTTTTTTCGGTTGGTATTTTCGTGATGTGCAATCCCGAAATGAACATTCAGTTTCTTCGCATATTTAAAAAGGGCAACATCGTGCGAGCGTCCTTGCTGAGCCCAGCCAACGCTTCCCAGAATTCGCTGATCGTCGTAATTCAGTTCCTGACGACCAACTTTCAAAGTCAGCGTTTTCGACAGGTTCATTTCGGCCCAGGCCTGATGCACCGAAGTAGCAAAATCTTCGTTGCTCACCTGTTGAGCCTGATTTCCCCAGATGCGAACATCCTGCAAAACCAGACCAACTTTCAGCAAATCCATTTTGTAATCGAAATTCAGACGGGTGCGTTGCGAAGTGAAAACCGATGGTTTTTGGTCCTCTGCAGCCAAGGTTGAATATCCATGACTGTATTCAGTTCGTGGCCGTAATTCTCCGGAAAGACTGAATTGCGCTTTGGCCTGACTTCCCCATAGAAGGCCACAAATTCCTATGAATAGTAATTTTTTCATGTCCAAGTTTTTTGACTTTGTACTTTTAACTTTTGCTTTGAAATTACATTTCAACTTTTTTACCGTAACCGGCTTCACGTTTTTTAGCGGCTTCAATCCACTGCGGAACAATGTTTTTCTTGAACCCTGCTTTTTCTTCGCGGAGCTTTTTCATATCCAGACCAATAAATTCCTGTGCTTTATCTTTTGTCGCAATATCAGGATAAGGAACTTCCTGGTTGAACCCTTTGCTGGCCAACAAGCGGGCAAGTTTAACACGGGTTTCACCGGCGATGGCAATTCCGGTCGAAATGATGCGACCGGTTTCAACGGGGGCATGGAACGAAGCGCCGTGGCTGGCGGCTGCAAAATCCCAGCGCCATTGTGCATGACGAATACCTTGCAGAATGTCTTTCATCTCGGTTTCGGTAGCGCCCAGGTCCCAGGCTTTCTTAGCTTCAACATGCGCATGAACCAGCAATTCTTCCAGCTTATCGCGGTTTTCAATAATCTTATCCTGACGATCGTACACGTTCTGAACCAGTTTAGCTGTTTCTTCGCGGTGACAAACCTGGCACGAGTTGGCCACATTGTTCAGCGGCGACTGAATGTGGTGGTCGGTGAATTTCTGTCCGCCTTCGCTCTTATATGGCATGTGGCAATCGGCACACGAAACGCCGCGCTCAGCATGAATTCCGAGCGAATAGGTTTCGTACTCCGGATGCTGTGCTTTCAACATGGGCGCCTTGCTCAGTTGATGTGTCCAGTCGGAGAACTGAATTTCGTCGTAGTATTTTTCGATGTTTTCAGCACTCATGCCTTTGTCCCATGGGAAGGTGAGGTAAGCAGCACCTTCCACTTTGTGCTTGTCGAAATAATATTCGACATGACATTGTGCGCAAACCAACGTACGCATTTCCTGATGGGTCGCTTTGGTAATGTCTTTTCCCTGACGCTGGAAAGCCTCGATCAATCCCGGGCGCGAAATGTGCAGGTTCATCGTTTTCGAGTCGTGGCAGTCAGCACAGCCAATCGGGTTTACAACTTCCGAACCCAGGCTTGCCCATTTGCCTTTGTAAAATTCGGTGACGCCTTTTTCCTGCATCAGTCGCGGCACATCCGGACTTTTGCAAGTCCAGCATGTTGATGGCTGTGGTCCGTCGTTGGCCTCTTTAGGCGCACCAGTGCGCAAAATATTCCGAACATCTTCAATGGCATAAAAGTGTCCGCGACCCTGATTGTAGTCTTTCGAAAAAGCATAACCAGCCCAAAGTACCACCATTCGTGGATCAACTTTCAGCATATCGATTGGCTTGTTTCCATTGTATTTGCTCACAAAAGAGGTATCGGCAGTTTGGTAATACGACTGAAATTCGCGCGGGAAATTTTCGCCCCAAACTTCATTCCGGGGTTCGAATTGCGAAATCTGAGTCTTCGGAACATTCACGAAAACAGCTTCGGCGCGGCGCTCAATAACCGACGAGGCCAGCAATCCGACCAAAAAGACGATAATAATGGTTGCCAGGAAAATCAACCAGGCCATCCAGGGACGTTTTTCAATAATTTGTGTTATAGGTTTCATGTGTTGTATATTTTATAAGTTATTGTTTCAGAATATCTTGAGTTGAAGTTAATCTTTCATCGCTTCTTTCAGCCACTCTGGGACTGGACTTTCAGGCAACGGAACCCTTGCGTACGGCGTACTGCTGAGGCTGTTTACCCGTCCGTGTGGCACTTCGCGGTGGCATTCCCAGCAAACACGGTCGGTGCGCTGAGCATGTAAATCCCGAACCGAAGCGCTTAGTTTTGGATCTTCGAGCAGCTTGGAGTGGCAACGCACGCAATTCTGATGCACCACATCGCGTCCGGCTTCATGAATGAAAATGACCTGAGGCTCCATCCGCAAGGCAAACATCGATGCATGACGCATTCCGTCTTTGGCCTTGAAAAAATACTTGTTAAACACATTGTTGTGCGGTACATGGCACTCGTTGCAATTGGTGTATTGCCGGTGCGAGCTGTGACTCCAGGTAGCATATTGCGGCGCCATAATGTGGCAGTTGACACAGGTCTTCGGATCGTCGGACAAATACGAATAAGCCTTGCTCACATAAAACAAGAAGCAAAACAGTCCGATGAGAATCCCAATGAGCAGTAAAACCGGGAATCGCCAGGCTTTTGGCGGAAGGAAATGAAAGATGAATTTCATAACAGTAGAGCTTTATATTGATGGGTCAAAATCAGTTTTAAGCCTGATTTTCAACTTTTAATATAAAGTTACGGCTATTGAATGGAATAATCTGTAACCTATGTTACAAGCGAATATGTTTTTCGAAATAAAGCACCCGATTTTTTGTTTTCCTGAAAACAAAAGCCGGAAACAACTTTCACAATCATTTCCGGTTGGCAATAAATTTGAGGCGAATTTATTTTTTAATTAACTCTTTTTGTCTGGCCCTTATCTGTTCGAGTTCAGTATTCTTTTTATACATATCGGTTCCAAAGTAGGCAGCTTTGGCGGTCAGCACGGCATCCTGATTTTTCTTCGTCAGGACGTTGAAAACTTCGGGCTCCATCAGGTTGTCAATGTATTGCCCTCCAAGCCAAGAAGCCAGATCGAGAATACTTTTTTCGTATTCGCCGTTCAGCAATCCACAAACCAGCGACGACGCAGTTGCCGGAACATCGGCCAATAACCCGTAAGTCGGGATTAGCTTGGCGGCTTCGAGCAGAAACCATTTTTGCTGAGTATCAACAGAGGCAAGGCAGCAGGCGAAGCTCTTAAACCATGTCTCAGGATAATCGACCGAAAGGGGTACCATCGCATCGGCAACGGCCATTTTTTCTTTCACAAAAGCGATGTATGGTCTCTCGGGATGACTATCGTTTAAAACTGCAGTTTTTCCTGAAACTTTATAAATATGAGTTCCCTGAGATTTCAGAATAACTGCCGGATAGGCGATTTTAGTGTAATACTGCATGGGTTGCTTGTTGGCTGTAAGTACATTGGTGTTACTGCCTTCTGAAGTGGGTGAGATGTTGGTGGTTCCCACATAGAATTCATCATTTGGAGCTCCGTCGGGCTGATTTACCCAGCTGCAAACCAGTTCAAACCCGATTCGACGGTTTTCCCAGATTTTGCTGTTGTGCGCAGCAATTACATATTGCGCCAGGTTCAGTTCCGGAAAGAAAGTACTTTTTACACTCAGAGCAAAAGCATAAGGTTTTTCCTGCGAGTAAGTATATACCTGCTCCGGAATTTCACGGAGTTGGTCGAAGGCCAGTCCCAAACCCACATTGATGAACACTTTCCGGCTTTTGTCACCTATTTCTGCAACTGCCTGAACTGCCAATGGTTCTGTAAGTTCTTTGCTGTCGGTATAGTAGTACCAGGCAACAGCATTACCCGAAGCATCGGTTGGAACGGTGATACTTTTCCCTTTCTGATTGTCAGCCCGCAGTTCGCCTGGCATGTTGACCAACAGGCTGAATTTAGCCTGTGCATTGGGCTGACCGGTTTGATATGTAATCTTTGCCGGAAGTAATTCGCTGGCTGGTATCAGTCCCCGATCGTTTGCGTTGGCCAAAGGATTGAATTTCGGATAAACTTCGATGTTAGTTGGGCCGTCAAAAGGCTTTTCCTGCGGAAGTTTGCGCAGAATCTCCATAGCAATTTTGCGGGCGTCGGGTGCTTTTTCAGGCGCTGTTTTGTAGGCATGTACTTCCACTTTGATGTACATGTTGCAAGCTGCTGCATAGTAAAAATGGCGATATTCCTTTCCAAGATCCCATTTGGCTTCGGCATCATGAAAATTTCCTTTTAGGAGCGAGTTTACGTAATTAAACATTGCGTCCACGTTTAGGCCAAACTCTCGCTTTTTCATCTTGGCCTCACCCTGTTTCATCCTGGCATTCGAGCCTTCTTCGGGGTCAATATTCAGCTGGTAGAAAATGCGGTTTTTATCTTTTTTGGTCATTGCATCTTCGGCGCCATCTTCCAGATCGCTAAACGCGATGGCGGTTAAAGACAATTTGCGGTTGAGTGTGCGCGTTGTTTTAATAAATGATGCCAGTGGATTGTCGTTTAGTGGATTGCTAAGGTACTTGGTAACTTCTACCAGCACGTTGATGTCGTTTTTCTCTTCGGTTTGCTGAAACGACTGAATTTCAAGTTTTTCATGAATACCTTCCTCTTTACTCAGGACTTTGTTCGAGACCAGTATTTGAGGAGCCAGCGATTCAATGACCCCCTCGAATATACCGTAATCAGGCGTATTCTTCAGAAGGTTCTTCTGCGCTAAAGCCGCACTACAGATCAGGAACGCTAGCAAAATCAGGCATGATTTTTTCATAAGATTCGAATTGGTCAGTGATGATGGTTTCAGCAAAAATAACGAATCCCGATAAATTTGATTGTAAAAAACAAATTTATCGGGATTTGAGTCTCCGCCTGCCTACTTTTTCAGCTCCCAGCTAACGCCTTCTTTCGTGTCTTTAATTTCGAAACCAATCGCGGCAAGTTCGTTGCGGATTTTATCAGATGTTGCCCAATCTTTGTTGGCTTTAGCATCGGCCCGAAGGTTCATCAGCAAGGCAACCACGTCGTTCAGCACTTCGCTGTTTCCGCCTTCGGATTGCTCTTCAGCTTTCAAACCTAAAATATCGAATACAAACGCGTTGAACAAGACTTTCAGTGCATCGCGATCTGCTGCGGTGATGGATGTTTTTCCGTCGGCAACCGAGTTGATGATTTTTACGCCTTCGAACAAATACGAAATGGCAATCGGGCTGTTCATATCGTCGGCCATGGCAGCGTAGCAGTTGGCTGAAAGCTCCGAAATATTTACTGAAGATGTATCTGAAACCGGTAATGATTCGATTTTAGCCGTTGCTTTTAGGAGGCGTTCCATTCCTTTTTCTGCTGCCTGAAGCGCTTCGTTCGAGAAATCGAGCGTACTGCGATAGTGTGCCTGCAACATGAAAAAGCGAATGGTCATGGGGCTGTAGGCTTTTTCAAGCAGCGGATGATTTCCGGAGAAAAACTGCTCCAACGAAATGGCGTTTCCCAACGACTTACCCATTTTCTGGCCATTCAGGGTTATCATGTTGTTGTGCATCCAATAGCGGACGGCTTCGTGACCGTGTGCTGCAACAGATTGTGCAATTTCGGCTTCGTGGTGTGGAAAAGTCAAATCCATTCCGCCGCCATGAATGTCGAACGTTTCGCCCAAATATTTGCAACTCATGGCCGTGCATTCCATATGCCAGCCCGGGAAACCGTCGCCCCACGGCGATGGCCAGCGCATGATGTGTTCTGGTGATGCCTTTTTCCAGATGGCAAAATCAAGTCCGGAGCGCTTTTCATCCTGACCGTCCAAGGTGCGTGTATTGCTGATCAGGTCTTCAATTTTCCGGCCTGAAAGTTTTCCGTAGTCGTGATTTTGGGCAAATTTCTCCACGTCGAAATACACCGAACCGTTGCTTTCGTAGGCAAATCCTGAAGCCAGGATGCGCTTCACATCTTCAATCTGCTCGATGATGTGGCCTGAAGCGCGAGGCTCAATGCTGGGGGCTTCGAGGTTAAGCAATTCCATTGCTTTGTGGTACATCAGCGTGTATTTCTGCACCACTTCCATCGGTTCCAATTCGTCGAGCTTGGCCTGTTTGGCAATTTTGTCTTCGCCTTCATCAGCATCGGCCACCAAGTGACCCACATCGGTAATGTTGCGCACGTAGCGCACTTTGTAGCCAATTTGTTTCAGGAAACGAAACAGCAAGTCGAACGTGATGGCCGAGCGGGCATGACCCAAATGAGGCGGTCCATAAACTGTAGGTCCACAAACGTACAACCCAACTTTGCCGGGAACCAGCGGTTCAAAAACTTCTTTCTTGCGGGTAAGTGTGTTGTAAATTTGTATCTCCTGAATCATGATCTTTTATTTTTTTGATGGTGCAAATGTAAAAATTTATGGTGAAAGCACCGAAAATGAGGGATTCAACTCCTGAAATGAAATGATTAAGTTAAGATTATTCAATTTTCGAAATCAAAATATTTCCTTTCCCTTAAAATCCGTAATCAAAATCAGGTTTTGTTTGCCAAATCGGTTTTTTGGGCTTACTTTTGCCTCATTATCAAATAATCCTCACAAAAACAGGTTGTTTGGTTATAAAGAAGAGCGGAGAGATCGGGCTCAGCGAAACTCTGGCAACCAGCTGATTACGAACAGAAAAGGTGCCAATACCCGGCCGGAAACGGAATTATAATTGAAACAAAATGAAACGACTTTCAACATTACATCTGCTTAGTTTCATGTACTTCTCGAATATGTGCATGCGCTGATTGCCGTGATAAAAACTGCCAAAAGTTTCAGGAGAACACCGTTGGATGCTCTCCCCATTTCATCATTCATAAATAGTAATTCATCATTCACACGATATGGCTATTCAAAAAACATACGAAGAAATTAACGAGAAAATTCGTCGAGGTGAAGCCGTGGTGCTCACCGCCGAAGAAGTTTCGCAAATGGCGCTCACGGCCTCGCCCGAAGAGATTGCCGAAAAAGTGGATGTGGTGACGACCGCCACCTTCGGCGCCATGTGTTCGTCGGGTGCCATTGTCAATTTTGGGCACGCCAATCCACCGATAAGGATGGAAAAAATTCGCCTGAACGGCGTTCCGGCCTACGAAGGTCTGGCTGCGGTGGACACGTACATTGGCGCCACAGCCTGCGATCCCGAAAATCCCAAATACGGCGGCGCACATGTCATTCAGGATTTGGTTGACGGCAAAGACATAGAGCTGGAAGCCTGGGGAAAAGGCACCGACTGCTACCCGCGCAAGCACATCAAAACCGTCATCAACAAGGAAACGGTGAACGAAATGATCCTGTTCAATCCGCGCAATGCTTACCAAAATTACAATGTGGCGGTAAACTCAACCTCACATATGAAATATACATACATGGGAAACTTGCTTCCGAACATGCGCAATGCCACCTATTCCACTTCCGGCGAATTGAGCCCGCTGTTGAACGACCCGGAAATGAAAACCATTGGCATTGGCACCCGCATTTTCCTGGGTGGAACGCAGGGTTTTGTGGTTTGGCCGGGCACGCAGTTTAATACTTCGAAGCCGAAAAATGAGCATGGCGTTCCGGTGAGCAATTCGGCTACTTTGGCCGTAATGGGTAACCTGAAAGAAATGTCGTCGGAGTTTTTGCAGGCGGCTTACTACGAAAAATATGGTGTAAGCTTGTTCGTCGGAATTGGCATCCCAATTCCGGTGCTGAATGCCGACATAGCCAAATGCGTTTCGATTCGGAATGAGCAAATTCAAACAACTGTGCTCGATTATGGCGTTGAAGGTACTCCGGCTTTGGGACGTGTAACTTATGCCGAATTGCGTTCGGGAGAAATTGAAGTGCAGGGGAAAAAGATACGTACCGCGCCGGTTTCGAGCCTGAGCAAAGCACGAAAAATTGCCAATATTCTGAAAAAAGCCATTCAGGACGGAGAATTCGAAATCACTAAACCCGTGCAGATGTTCCCGACCAACACCTCGCTGAAATCGCTGAAAGAAGTAAAAGGAGGAGACAAAAAATGAAAATGCAGAAAAAAAGATATGTCCTGAAATTTCCGGCTCAAAGTGGCGATATGCCGTTGAGCTACCATTTGGTGAAGGATTTCGACATCCGGATCAACATTCTCCGTGCCGAAGTTTGGCCGGGAAAAACCGGAAGTCTGGTGCTCGAACTGGAAGGAACTTCAGAAAATTTGAAGAACGGGATTGCTTACCTGAAAGAAAATCAGGTAACCTGCGAGCCGTTGAACAAGAAAATAACCTGGAACGAGAAACGCTGCATTAGTTGCGGAAACTGCACGGCAGTTTGTTTTGCCGGCGCGTTACAGATGGATCCGGTGAACTGGGAACTGCAATTCGATTCGGAGAAGTGCATCGTTTGCGAGCTTTGCGTTCCGGCTTGTCCGCTGAATTTGTTTAAGATCGATTTCAGGGATAATTGAAGAATAGAAGGACTGAAGGATTGATTTTCAGTAAATGATTGAGCAGCGCACATATCGCAATCAGTTTTCGGAGCAACGATTTCGGTCGTTTACCGTCAATTACAAGGAAACCGATTTGTGGATTGGCGTTGACCCGGTATCGTTTCGAGACGGAATGCGCGAAGTTGCACTGGCAAAGGTAATTGCGCTGCGCACTGAAATGGAAGCTTATTTGCTGACTGATCCGGTGTTTGGCAAAACCTTCGAGCCACACGCCGTAAAACCGAACGCGCCCGAGATTGTTAATAGGATGGCCGATGCAGCCCATCGCGCCGGAGTGGGTCCAATGGCTGCTGTGGCCGGTGCGTTCTCGGAAATGGTCGGCCAGCATTTGATGCAACAGTTTTCCATTCAGGAAATTGTAGTTGAAAACGGAGGCGATATATTTCTTAAAATCAACCGAAATTTGCTGATGTCGGTTGATGCCGGAAATTCGCCATTGTCGGGGAAAATCGGAATTGAAATTCCGGCAGACCAATCGCCGCTGGGAGTTTGCACTTCGGCCGGAACAGTTGGCCCATCGGTGAGTCTGGGAAAAACGGATGCCACCATGATTATCTGCCGGAACACAGCCCTGGCCGATGCGCTGGCAACAACATTTGGTAACCTGGTGCAGGTTCCTGAAGATGTGCAGCAGGTGACGCAGCAAACTGAACGGTTTCCGGAAATACTCTCGGCGGTGATTATTTGCCGCGATAAAATTGGTATCCGCGGACAATTTGAGATGAAACTTGTTAGATAAATAGAAAGTGAGGGCTTGACTCCAAGTCAAACCCTCACTAAACAAAGACGATGACAACAAAAAAAGATATACAAAAAGAGCTGGAGTCGCGCGTGTTGGTGCTCGACGGAGCTATGGGAACGATGATCCAGAAACACCGGTTGACGGAAGCCGATTTTCGCGGAACGGTTTTTACTGACTTTGCCAGCGACCTGAAAGGCAACAACGACTTGCTGGTGATTACCAAACCGGAAATCATTCGCGGCATACATGCCCAATTTTTGGAAGCCGGTGCCGACATCATCGAAACCAATACCTTCA
Organism: Bacteroidota bacterium; assembly: GCA_021849365.1. Lineage (GTDB taxonomy): Bacteria > Bacteroidota > Bacteroidia > Bacteroidales > Prolixibacteraceae > Aquipluma. Next base: position 15,776 of record JAJZSZ010000069.1, read on the forward strand.
ATGCCACCAGCATTTCGCAGGCCGATTACCACACCGAAGCATGGGTTTACCAAATTAACATCGAAGCAGCCAAACTGGCCGTTGATGTAGCTGCTGAATTCACCGCCAAAAACCCAGAAAAACCGCGATTTGTAGCCGGTGCCATTGGTCCGATGAACAAAACATTGTCGTTGTCGCCCGATGTGAACGACCCGGGGTACCGCGCTGTTTCATTCGACGAAGTGAAAGCTTCGTACCGCGAACAGGTGAAAG
>JAJZSZ010000493.1 GCA_021849365.1 Bacteroidota bacterium
GTTTTCATGTTCCTCGTCAACAATGATTAGTCCAAGATTGCGGAAGGGCAGAAAGATAGCCGACCTCGCCCCCAAAACGACTTTGTATTGTTGTCCGGTTTTTCCGGCTTTTTCATTCAGCACATTAAACCAGATCTCAACACGTTCTGAATCGCTGAATTTGGAATGATATATTCCCGCCTGGTCGCCAAATGCAGTCTTCAGTCGATTGATAATCTGGGTTGTCAGTCCTATTTCAGGAACAAGATACAGTACTTGTTTTCCAAGCTTGAGTTGCTCTTCAATCAGTCGAATGTAAATCTCTGTTTTCCCGCTCGAAGTCACCCCGTTAAGCAAAACGGTTTGCTGGGTTTCAAACTGAGCCAGAATCTCATCGTGCGCTTGTTGCTGCGCCTCCGATAAATCTTTAATGACCAGTTCTGCACTGTGATTCCGGTCAATACGGCCGGTTTCTTCCTGAAACACTTCGAGAATCTGCTTCTCTTCAAGTCCTCTCAAAATAGCGTCCGTCGATCCGGCCAGTTCAAGTAATTCCTTTTTTCCTATTTCTGTTAGGTTCGCTTCACTAAACAAGGTTTCAGCAAGGAAGATTTTCAGCAGTTGCTCCTGTTTCTTCGCTTTTCGGGCCAGTTGGTCAAGAGTTGCATTTAGTTTTTCCTCCGATTTATATTCGGGATTTAACCTGACCATGGAAACCACTTTAGGTTTGTAACTTTCGCGCAGCTGCTCTTCAACAATGATGGTGTTGCGTTCAAGCAAAAGTTTCAGAACAGTAAACGACGACTGTTGCCCCAGAAAGCGGTTTAAATCCTGAATGCTTGTCGACTTCCGGCTTTCGAGCAGCAAAATCACTGCATTTTCCTTTTCGGTCAAATCCTCCATGATTACAGCATCTGGATTGAGACTGATATTGGTCTGGCTTTCAAGCTTTAAACCTGTAGGCAGTGCAGCTTTATATACTTCACCCAACGTACAGCAGTAATAATTGGTAATCCATTCCCAAAGCTGTAACTGTTTTTCACCCACGATCGGCTCTTCATCCAGAATAGCCTCAATGTCTTTAATATCGAAATCGCCCGAAGGTTCGGTTTGATGCAGCTTATAAACCAGCGCCGAGAAAAATTTGCGTTTGCCAAATTGCACAATGACCCGAATCCCGTTTTTTATACGCGACTGGAAAGCTGCCGGAACCCGATAAGTAAAATGATAATCAAGAGGTAAGGGCAATATGACATCGGCAAAAAGCTGGTCGTTTATCATAGCTGCAAAATACCGAAAAAGATTTCTGATTCGGATAGCTTCAGAAAAGTTTGTTACTGAATTTTGTTTGGATAGTTTTCTGCAATTCGAAACATAAAGTAATCCGACCTCCTTTTTTGTTTCTAAATTAATAATTATACCTTAGTCAAGGTTATGATCTGTTTCTCAGAGCCTGGCCAACAGCTTTCAAACTCAACCCTTTATACCCGATTTATGAGCAGGAGAAGATTTACCCTGAAACTGAAATTAAACCTTTACATCCTCAGTGTTGCCACTTTAATTTACTGCCTGACAATTGGTTATATTGGCTATCGTTTGAACCAGATAGCCTATTCAAACTCCATTGAAATTGTAAAAGGATCGACTCGAGAATATCAGAACAAGATTTCGGAAGAACTGACGGTAATGATGGAATCGGCGCGAACCATAAAAAATGCCTTTGAAGCTTACCCCAAGCTGAAACCAGCAAATCGAGATGAATTTTACGACCAATTAATGACCAGTAACCTTAAAAAACATCCCGAATATTTATCGGTTGGCGTTTACTGGGAGTTAAAGGCTCTTGATAAGAATTACCGAAAAAAGAATGGCCGTCTGTACAACGGATTTTTTCGTGAAGGTGATAAAATCATCAATCAAAAAGCCATTGAAGACACTACTAATCAAGAAATTAATACAACATACTATCAGATTCGAAAGCTGAATAAGGAAACCATTATCAATCCGTATTACGACCAGGCGACTAAGGAAATGAAAGGTATTCTGATGACCAGTTTGCTCACTCCTATCCAGAATGAGTCGGGTGAGTTTGACGGAATGGTAGGCATCGACGTTTCACTTTCGCATATGAATCAGTTGATTTCCAGCATAAAACCATACAAAGAAGCCATTTCATATATCATTTCTGAAAACCGGACAATAGTAGCTCATACCAATACCGAACTTACCGGAAGAAATTTCACAAGCACTCTTGGCGCCGACTCTGTTGCTTTTAAAAACGGAGCTTTTGCCAGTACCGGCGGAGCAAATCAATCGTTTACGTACAAAAATTCGGCAAGCGGAGAAAAATACTTTGTTTCGTTTGAACCCATTCTGATCAACAACAAGGAAACCAACTGGCTCATTGGGGTTGAAGTTCCGACAAGTGTTATCTTGAGCGAAACCAAATTGGTAATGACTAAAACAATCATTGCCGGCATTCTTGGGCTGTTGCTGTTATACGTAATCATTTATTTTATTGCATTGCGGATCAGCGATCCAATAGTCAAAGGAGTTGAATTTGCAAAATCGATATCAAACGGCGACCTGAATTCGACGTTCACCATTGAGCAAAACGACGAAATTGGAGATTTGGCCGAATCGCTCTCGATTATGGCAGCGAGACTCACCAAAATTATGAGTGAAATTATTCAGAGCTCCGACACAATTGCCGAAAGCAGTGTAAGCTTATTAAATGCATCAGTCGATCTGGCTGACGGCGCAAACCGCCAAGCGGCCTCGTCGGAAGAGATTTCCAGCTCAATGGAACATGTATTAAGCCGTATTCAGCAAAATACGGAGAATGCTCAGGAAACCGAAAAGATTGCGCTACAGGCTGCAAAAGGCATTCAGGTTGGAAACGAATCAACAAAAGCGCTGATCCAGTCGATGAATGACATTGTAAAA
>JAJZSZ010000494.1 GCA_021849365.1 Bacteroidota bacterium
ATCGACATAGGTAAACCCGCCATACCACGGCGATTTGCCGGGATAAGTTTTCCTGAAAATATAGTACGTTCCTTTTTGCCCGTTTTCCTGACCGGCAGAAGCAGTAATATCAGTAAATCCTGAATCAGTCTTCTTCAAAATCACGCCAATCGTATCCGAAAGTTGCACGTTCAGTGTTTCCTGAATTTCGAGGCTCAGTCCGGCGCCATGTTTGTATGAATCGGGCATTTCGGCCGGAACGTGGCCTCCGGCAAAACCCGACGGATAGGAATTTTCGTCATAAATCCACACTTTCATACCCAATTCTTTCCCTTTCTGAACCGTGTAATCGAACAGGTGGAACCATTCGTCCGAAAGGTATTCGGTGAGCAAACCCGGGCGCGGATGCACAAACACACCGCCAATTCCGGCTTTCTTAAATTCTTTCATCTGGAAATCGATGCCTTCTTCGGTGATTTGCTCGTTCCAGTCCCAAAGCGGGGCGCTCCGGTATTCCGAAGGCGGATCGGCAAACAGTTGCTTCAATTCCGCAGAAGTATGAATGCCCTCTTTCGGTGGTTTAGGAGTGCAGCCAAAAGCAAGTGCAACAATCAGGAAAATTCCGAAAATTGCAGGGAAGTTGTTCTTTTTCATGGTTATTTGGTTTAAAGCCCCCTAAATCCCCCAGACGGGGGACTTTGGAGTGGCGTAGGTTAATATCAATCGTTCTATAATGATTAATTCAATGCCAAAACTCCCTTCACCGTTTGGGGAAGGGTTGGGGATGGGGCAACTATAAAATCTCAATTTTCAAACTGCTTCCTTCAGTAACCGTAGCGTCTTTCATCTTTTTGCTGCCGACGCCGTCAATCGTATAATTTTTCAAGGCAACTGAACCTTTCAACACGGTCAGTTCTGCTGATTTTCCGTTAATGCGACAGGTTCCCCAAGCCGTTCCATTACTCCAGAAATAAGTTCCGGCTTTGCCAGTGAACTTCATGCTTTGGGTTACTCCTGAATACTGAAAACCCGACATAGCAACAACTCCTGCCCAATTGGCCATTGCTCGTGCATAATGACGGCCGCATTCCGGCTCGTCAAACGGATTCCGTTTTAAGCCGTCGAACCTCTCGCGAATACTGCGAATACATTTTAAGCCGTCTTCGGTCTGATTTTCGTAGATCATCCCAACGGCAGCCGTGTACTCAAAACCGGTCATCGCCTCAGCAAAATAAGGGAACGGCACTTTCAGGCGTCCTTTGGGCCAGCTGGCCATAATCAAACCGCTCTCGTTGCCCATAACGTACGACCGCATGTTGTTGAAAACCGGAGAAAAATCGTTCACGTAGTTGTATTTCATGATGGTTTGGAGTGTGGTCCTGATGTTTTGCTCATTGGCAAGGTAGCCAAGTCCGCAAATGTGCGCCATGTACTGCCCCACCAGCTGATCGACCAGACAACCTTCGCCCAGCTGAAAATCGGGATTTGACAGATCGGCCGAACCCATTCCTGCTTTCAAGCCTTTGGCAATATCGTCGTTTGATGCGGGTGGAGTTATTCGGTGAATATAGTATTCGCCGTTAAACAGGTTTTGGTCGGTCCAGTTGCTGCCATTCCTGAAAAGGCTGGCACATTTCGTTTCGAATTCCTTGTCTTTCATGAACCGGGCCATTTCCTGTGCGGCACGCAAAGCACCCAGGTACCAAAATTCCATTTGGGGGTTCGGGCCATAATATTCCACATCCATCGTATTGTGCTGGCAACCTTCCATCACGCCGTCCTGATCGCCGTCCCAGCCTCCTTTGATCCATGCAAAAGCCAGCGCTTTCTTCACGTTTAGCCAATTGTTTTTCATGAATTCGTTATCGCCCGATAACTGCCATTCGCGGTACATTTTCAGGATACATCCCATTTGGCCATCGGCTGCGGCTATCTTCGACGACGAAGCAATTGACAAGGGCAGCGATGCACGAAAGCTCATTAAACCTTCCTTATCGAGCGCATGATTGAACTCCACATCGCGCATCGTCCGGGCTAAATCGCCAAACAGGAAAGGCGTAGCCACTTCGTAATTCCAAACATGGGTGCACGATCCCTGGCAAGAGCCAAATTCATCCATCACCCCTTCCCATCCCATCATGTGCCCGCTTTTTATCCTGAAAACCGTTTGCGACCGCAGGGTGCTCAGGTTAAACAAGGCTGCTTCTTTCACTTCGGAAGGTAAGGTTGACGACAAAAATGCGTTCAGGAATGTTTTGGTTTTCTGTTCCAGTTCAGGAATTTGAGGAATAATTTTTTGAGCTGCATCCCAGGCATCGACATAGTGTGTGCTGTAATAATTGCCTACCACCACTTTCGACCAGGCAAAACGATTGGGGAAATTCCAGGTGATGTAAAACCGGAATGTTTGTGTGCTGTTGGGCGCAATATTTTTCTTCACAGCCAGCGAGGCCATGGGATTGTGATCGTTTATTTTGGTTTTATCCGTCAATTCGCCGTCGGCGCTAAAATCGTCCCAAACGTCGAGAGTTGCTCGTTCCCAGTGATTGGGCTCCGACGAACGCCGGTAGCTTACGCCGGATGTTTCGTTGGTAGTCAGGGCGATTGAGCCAAAAGCAGGATCGTTTTTGGCGACGCTGTCGGAATGCATGTAAATACCACGTAATCCGCTGCTTTCCCTGAATTCGTTTTGATTGTATTTGGCTCCCGTAGGGATGTAATCGCCTTTCCAGTCGCGCCAGGTTTTGCTGCCATCCTGTCCGACAAAATTTCGCATCGTTCCGCAAACGGCCACCGAAAGCGGTTTATTCGAATGATTGGTCACTTCGTAGGTAAGCACTGCAACGGGCAACCCGCTGGCATCGGCATCACCCGGAATCAAAGGATTAAACCCAATAATTTTTACACTGACCGGAAGGGCTTTGTCAGACAGGCTGACTATTCCGA
>JAJZSZ010000495.1 GCA_021849365.1 Bacteroidota bacterium
CAATTTCGTTCGAATGTGATCATTCAGGTGAAAAACGGACCGGTCGATTTTCAGTCACGCGAGCCATTTAGCCCACTTTTTGGCGCCATGAAAAAAACGAGCTTAATGGCTGAATTCCAGATCACCAAGGAATATTTGGGAATGAACGATCACCTGGCTTATTTGGGGCCGCTGTTTGAGGAATGTTTAGACGCCGACACCTATGTTCAGGGCAGAAATTCGACCATAGCAAGGATAACCGACGGATCACTTTTTCAGGATAAGGTTACAGCCATTGCAGGTGTTGCCAATATTGGCGAAGATGTGAACTGGTGTGGTCATCAGTTTAATCAGGCCAACTGGTATGTTTTTGGGCGACTTGCCTGGAATAATCAGTTGTCGTCAAACGATATTGCTAGAGAGTGGATCGAACAAACGTTTTCAAATGATCCTGAATTTGTTTCTGAAGTTGGGCGAATGATGATGCAATCACGCGAAGCTGTGGTAAATTACATGACTCCGATCGGGCTTCATCACCTGATGGGTTGGAATCACCATTATGGACCCGAGCCCTGGTGCGCCATACCCAATGCCCGGCCCGACTGGATGCCGTCGTATTACCACAAAGCTGATGCAAATGGAATCGGTTTTGATCGCTCTTCGAAAGGGAGTGGGGCAGTGTTGCAATATGCCGAACCGTTGCGCTCGATGTACGACAATCCGGCAACTTGTCCGGAGATTTATTTGCTTTGGTTTCATCATTTGTCTTGGGATTATGTGCTTCCGAACGGTAATCAACTTTGGGATGAGTTGTGCTATAAATACAGCACAGGTGTCGATCAGGTAAAGAACTTCCAGAAAATATGGGACAGCCAGAAAGGAAAAATTGATGACGAAAGGTTTGTTGAAGTTCAGCAACAACTGGTTGTTCAGACCAAAGAAGCCATTTGGTGGCGCGATGCTTGTTTGTTGTATTTCCAGACATTCTCGAAAAAGGACATTCCGCTTGAACTCGACCGCCCAATAAACCGGCTCGATGATATGAAAAAACTAAAATTCAACATGGGGAATCACAACTAAAGAGTGAGCCAACAGAAGAATTGTTAAAAACTGACAGCCTATAGAAATATCTCAATACGGCCTTTTTTATACCTTTGGAAAAACCAATCTAAACCAACCATGTCCAACCTTTTCCGAAATTCATTACTGACTGGCCTTTTTGTTTCTTCGGTTCCGGCAATTGGTCAATCTTTGCCCAAACCGCAACCCCCCAATGTGGTTCTTATTTTTATGGACGATATGGGTTATGGCGATTTAAGTTGTTATGGAGCATTGCAATATAAAACACCAAATCTTGACAGACTTGCTTCACAGGGAGTTCGGTTTACCAATTTTGTTTCGGCTCAGGCGGTGTGCAGTGCATCGCGAGCCGGCATTCTGACCGGATGTTATCCCAATCGGGTCGGAATTTCAGGAGCTTTAATGCCTGATGCAAAAATTGGACTGAATCCGGATGAAGAAACAATTCCTGAAGTTCTAAAAAAACGCAATTATAAAACCGCTGCTGTCGGGAAATGGCATCTCGGACATTTGCGCGAGTTTCTGCCATTGCAACAAGGATTTGATGAATACCTGGGATTGCCTTACTCGAACGATATGTGGCCTGTTAATTACGATGGAAAGCCTGCTTCAGCCGATAAAAATGATCGTAAATTCAATTACCCGCCATTGCCGTTGATTGATGGAAACGAGAAAGTTCGGGAAATAAAAACACTCGATGATCAGTCGGAGTTAACCACTTTGTATACAGAAAGAGCTGTTCGGTTTATTTCACAGCATAAAAAGGAGCCTTTCTTTTTATACATGGCGCATTCAATGCCGCACGTGCCGCTGGCGGTTTCGTCTAAATTTAAAGGGAAAAGTCAACAGGGCATGTATGGCGATGTGCTGATGGAAATTGATTGGTCGGTTGGCGAAATCTTGAAAACGCTTGAGAAGAATGGTTTGGATAAAAATACGCTGGTCATTTTCACTTCTGACAATGGTCCATGGCTAAACTTTGGTAATCATGCCGGTTCAACAGGAGGATTGCGCGAAGGGAAAGGCGCGAGCTTTGAGGGTGGCCAACGTGTTCCCTGCCTGATGAAATGGCCAGGCCATATAGCCCCCGGAACTGTCTGCAATAAACTTGCCTCCACAATCGATATTCTTCCGACCCTGGCTTCAATTACGCAAGCGCCACTTCCGGAGAAGAAAATTGACGGCGTGAATATATTGCCGCTTATGCTGGGTAACGAAGCTGCCAATCCACGCGAAACATTCCTGTATTATTACCGGAAAAATAGCCTGGAGGCCGTTCGCAAAGGTGATTGGAAACTGGTTTTTGCACATCCCGGCCGCACCTACGTTGGTTTTAGGCCCGGAGCCGATGGTTTCCCTGGAAGTGTAAACGAAAATTTTCAGCACGAAGAAGGACTGTACGATTTGCGTCGGGATCCGGGCGAGCGATATGATGTAAAGGAATATTATCCGGAAGTTGTTGCCGAACTGAAGAAAATTGCCGAAGAAGCCCGTCAGGATTTGGGCGACGACATACAGAAAGCGGAAGGGAAAAACCGGCGGGAGCCCGGACGCATTGAGACAGCTAAATAACCGAACTAAAAACTAAACCGATGAATAGAACAAAAACCTTAGCATTACTGAGCCTTTGCTCGGTTGGCGCACTGCCTTCGTGCAGCAAACAGTCGCCCAAACAAACCCGCCCGAATATTCTTTTTATTATGAGCGACGATCATGCTTATCAGGCGATCAGCGCGTATGGGCACGGATTGAACAAAACACCTAACATCGACCGGATTGCAAACGAAGGTGCTATTTTCAATCGCGCATTTGTTACCAATTCGATTTGCGCACCGAGCCGTGCGGTAATCTTAACCGGGAA
>JAJZSZ010000496.1 GCA_021849365.1 Bacteroidota bacterium
GATCTATTGGTAAAATTCGATTGTAAAGTCTGCTCCGAAATAAGCGGTTTGTCACTTTCAATTCCCATAAGCGACCATGTTCCAGAGCTGATGTAAGCAAAGTTTTCAGACATACTTGGCACCGACACAACAGCCGAAGCCGTATCGTGCCCGGCAACGGCTATAACCGGAACCTGTTTGCTGCCGGTTTCGGTTGCAACTTCCTCTTTAATATTGGCCAGAACAGTGCCAGGCAAAATAATGTCGCACAAAATATGCTGCGGAATACCAGCTTTGTCAAGCAATTCACTGTTCCATTTGCAAGTTCCCGGTACTATCATCTGACTGGTGCTGGCTATCGAAAATTCACTCTTTTTCACACCTGAAAAAAGGTAATTTAAGGCATCGGGCATGAACAAAACAGAATCGGTAATCTCAAGAAGCGATGATTTGTCCTTTACCATCGAAAACAGCTGAAACAAACTATTGAATTGCATAAACTGAATGCCGGTTTGCGCATAAACGTCTTCCTTTGGAATAATTTGAAACAAATCGTCCATTGAGGTATTTGTGCGCGAATCGCGGTAGGCAAACGGAAGTGAAAGGATATGCCCTTCCCGGGTCAGGTGCACAAAATCAACTCCCCAGGTATCAATTCCAATTGATTCAGGCTGAATTCCGTATTCCTTTATACATTTTTTCAAACCCGTTTTCAGCTCATGAAACAAGCTGAATATGTTCCAGAAATAATGTCCGTTAATCAGCTGCATCTGGTTCGAAAACCGGTGCACCTCGGTCAATTCAAGCTTATTATTTGTCAGGGTTCCTAAAATTGCCCGACCACTTGAAGCCCCCAAATCGAAGGCTAAAAAATAACCTTTACTCATTCGTATCAATTTTTGTTTTGATCTAATTTAATGAAAACCTGAATACTACGAAAGCATCCCAAAAGAAACCTATCTACCTGAAAAATTTATCGGCAAACCGGATATACTGCTGCCAGTCGTACAAGGTTAAGTCGTGTTTCCCCGAGCGGATATGATAACCTATTGTTCCCATTACCGGATGGTTAACTTCAGGCATCTCTTTTACGGGCAAGCCTTCCTTTCCAAGTAATTCGTAAACCGCCGACGCATATTTAGCTGCAAGGAATTCGCCGCGCGGATCGGCCCATTTGTCTCCTTCGGCACTTGCCACATACAACGGACGCGGAGCAATCAAAGCTAAAAGCATGTGCTGATCAATCGGCAGATCGGCTTCGTTATTGTTATATTTCTTGAAATTTCCACAAAACCAATGCGGAAATGAAGTATTGATTATTTGTACTGTTTCCCCAAAAATGCGTTTTGAAAGTGCTGCTCCACCGCATCCCGATTCGTTTGAAACCACCAAAGCGAATCTCTGATCGGTTGCTCCCGCCCACAAAGCTGTTTTACCCAGCCGTGAGTGCCCTAGAACTGCTACTTTTTTTGCATCAACCAGGTCGTCTTTCTCGAGGTAATCCATTACCCGCGACAATCCCCAGGCCCATGCTGCAATCGATCCCCATTCGTCGAACTTCGGATGTGTTTGATTTTCCTGGTAAAAAAATGGCTCGATCCCATCCGAAAAATCATCTTTATCCGGATCGACATCGCCATAATACAATGTTACCAATCCATAGCCCGACTTTATGATTTCTTCGACAGGCCAACGATTGGACGCAGTTGCCCTCGACTGTTCGGTTACCTGGTTGTTGATGATACCGACCGATGGGTCATTGTTTACCCACGATTCGGTCAGCCGGATATTTGGGTCATTGTAAACAGCATGATTTCCGGTAAAGTTATAGGCCAAAAAAACCGGCACTTTTTGCTGCGATTTGGGCAAATACATCAGCACATTTACTTCCAGACTTTTATCTCCTTTTTTGAAGAACAGAGACAGCTGCCTGCGAACAGCCAATCCATTCAGTGCATCGGGCGAGGTTTCCCAAACCTTCACTTCGTGGATTCCCAACACGCCAGGAACCTTACCATATACTTCTTGTGTGAATTTCTGCAAAATCTCAGGTCGCTGTTTGCGATACCAGTCTTTGGCCGTTTTTATTTTTCCACCGTTAAACCGGGTTAAAACATCAGGAACTTTATATTCCGGAACTTTGGCTTCGTCGTCAATTACATTCCTTTGCTGGGCTAGCAGTCCGCCCGACAAGAAACAAAAAAGCATCAGGATTATCAGACCAGATTTCATTAGTTTAGTAGTTTTAGTTTAATATACGAAGATAAAATCTTTCGACCGACGATGCGCCGTTTTACTTCACAAAAACTGCTAAAAAATCAATACTGGAAGGAAACGAAGAAATTGGGCGTCATACCCAGCGATTTTACATAGGTAGTTTCATTAAAACTAGTCGTATCGAAGTTAAAATCGCGTGAGTAAATGTCGTTGTAGTTTTGCTGATTCAGACAATTGATGAGCGATGCCCCAAGTTTAATCTGCAACTTCTTAATATGAATGTTATAATTGGCCGATAAATCGAGGCGGTTAAAATCGGGTAGCCGATTGTAAACAAATCGCGCCGTAAGGTTCTTATCAACAGTTTGACTAGTCACATAGGGCTGACCGGTCGAATAAACCCATAACGTCGAAAGATTCCATTTCTTCCAGGTCAATAAATTGGTCCATTTTAGCTCTTGAGCCTTATCATACGGCGCCGGAATATCCTCACCCATATTTATGTTGGCAAAATTCCGAATCGATTTGCTCCGTGAATAGGCAATCCAGCTGGTAAAATTACGGCTCTCATATTTCAACAAAAGATCGAGACCCATGGCTTCACCAGTTCCGCTGATGAACTTACTGGGGAGAATCTTTCGTTGCTGCCCGGGCGCCTGATTTTTAAAGCCATTGGGATCAGCATTTTTTTGAAACGAAGGTATA
>JAJZSZ010000497.1 GCA_021849365.1 Bacteroidota bacterium
ATTTTACTGAATTTGCCTACTGACGAGTACGGACTTCCGTAGTATTGAAGCGACAGCTCAGGGGTTACAAAGTACTCAGCTCTGAGAGTTGTGTATAAGGTTTTGCGGTTGATACGCCCGGCAATATTTAAGGTTGGCGATGGCACAAATTGATCGTTGTCGGTTAATTTCTCGAAATAAGTATTGGATGTTACTGTAAAACGATTACTGAATTTAATCTGGAAATTGAGCTTGTAATCGGTTGAATTACTGGTATTGTTATCGGCCCACATCTGGTCGAATCCGATTCCTCCTGATAACTTTTTTGTGGCATCAGTCGAGAGGAGAAGCCCGACAATTGAATGCGGGTCTTTTCTCAGGGCATCTCCACCGCGGAGTTGCCGGGTATCTATTTTATTAAAGCAATGAGCCAGTTCAGTGTCGAGCTGCCATAAATTTGTAAATTTTATCTGGCCGGTATTTTCCAGCAGATCAAAAATGTTCTCACCACCAAAACTCCAGTCGTGGCGTTGTTCAAGCCCGAAGGTGTAATTTCTGATGATTCCTTTAGGTTTGTTTACCTGGTATTTTAGGGTTGCCCGCTGGGTTACAATATCGGCCTCGCGCAAATAACCAACATCGTTAAGATCAAGTCCGGGCGATCGCCAGCTGAGGTTGCCGATAGCCCTGAATTTGCCGCTTTGTTTACCGCCCTGTATTTCGCCACCCCAGCCCGACATCGATGTTGCCGACTGGTCGACACTTAAATGCGTTGCATCGGTTCGCTGATACAGGTGGATAGGGCTTTGCTGCAAACGTGTAATGGATTGCTGTGAGCCGGAAATGTTTGAAAAGAAGCTTTTGAAATCCATAAAATACTTACGGTTCTTCCAGCTATGTAAAACATCAACTCCGCCGGCAAACGATTCTGAGGGCAGGTATTCTTTCAGGTGATCGGCTTTAATCGAGCGCAAGGCTGAGGTAAATATCCCGCCAATAACAGTGTTCCCCTTGTTGTAGTCTTGTTTGGCACGAGCCACGAAGTAGTTGGTGAAAGGTTCGACCGCATATTTGGTTGAGCCGGATGCATCTTTTACCGTTGCAAATTCCTGCTGAGTCATTCCGTTTACAATTCCTAGCGAAAATCCATCTTTGGTTTTCCCGGTGACTTTAATGGCGTTTAAAATATTGGTCGACGATGGCATTTCTAAAGTTTGTCCAGATGATAGTGCTGGTGTAAAGGTGGGGGCATGACCAATTCTCCGGCTGTAAAAAAGCATATCATTCCCGATTCCGTATTCCAGAATGGCATTTCCTTCAAGAAAGAAGGGACGCTTCTCCTGGTAAAAAACTTCGTACGAGGTAAGGTTTAATTCAGAAGGGTCGGCTTCAACCTGGCCAAAATCGGGATATACCGTGTAGTCAAGCATAAAATTTGACGAGAGCGCTGCTTTACCATCAACACCAAAACCAAACCGGTCGTCGCTGTTTTGTCCTGAGATGTAGCGGAGGGCAGTATAAGGCATTACTTCGAAATGGCGTTTTTTTGGAATATCTTTAATTCCGTGTAATTCTCCGAAAATATAAACCATTGCCGGGGCATCAATCGGAATCAGTTTCCACTGATCTTCTTCCCCTGTGCGTGAAATAAACCGATAAATATGCATTCCCCATACCTGCTCATTCTCGTCGCTAAACCGTAACTGTGAAAATGGTACGCGCATTTCGATGGTCCATAGCGAGTCGGCAACATGGGCTTTCCCGTCCCAAACTGCATTCCAATTGGGGTCCCACATGTAAGCACCTAAATGCATAAGATCAACTTTTTGTCCTGCTGCGGTCACGTTAAACTCGAAAGCAGTTCGTTTATCATGGTACGAATCAAGTGCAACTCCTGCAATGTCGCCAACAGTGAAATCGTCGCGCCTTCCGAGCAGGTTTCTTATCCCATTCGGTTCATTATCATGACATTTAAAGGCGATATATAAATTGTCATTATCGTAAAGAATTTTTACTTCAGTTTTCTGCGACGGAGCCTTGGCCTGATTAGGCTGCTGCTGAACAAAGTCGCCTGCCCATACACCCTCATTTTCCCAGCACGAGTCATCAAGTATTCCGTCTATCTTAGGCTTATTTGTTGTTCTTACCGTATTGTATATCCGTTTTTGGCTGGCATAAACATTCACCATTGAATCTTTTGAAAGGGTATAGCTGCCAGGCTGCGCTTTAGGCTTATATGGAAAAACCAAGAACTGTATAATCAGAAAAAGAAGAAGGGCATAGGATCTCATAGTAATGGTTTAGTTTATAATGGTTTCTATTAGGTGCCGTAAATATAGAAAGGATATTTTATCTCATGGACATATTTGTAGTGATAATGAAAATGTAAAGGAGTCAATTGGTTGTTTCATAATCATATGGCCTGAGTTTAAAATATCATTGCGTCTTTTTTACACGATGATATATAAATTGTTATTTATTTCCAATTGCTTTTTTGAGATTTAAAACATACTTCTTCCTGTTAATTATGTAACTCTTTGGATAAAATGCGTAATAACTTATGAGTTGCGTAAGTTTAGATTCACTAAAATTTATCTGTTATGAAAAAGGAGAAACATGATGATCGGAATCTGTCATTCCCGGATTCAGTTACTGGGGACAATTATCTTCCGGGTTATCCGGTTTATCCCGAAGATGAGGATATATTTAGTGTCTATCGGGAAGAAAAGGATTTAGATCCGGAAGAAATTTCGGAGACAGAAGATTTGCTGGCCGAATATATCATCGCCGGTAAAACAGAGAAGAATATGAATGACGGTTTTGCCGCCGATGATTTGGATATTCCGGGATCAGAATTGGATGATGAAATGGAATACATCGGCAGTCGCCTTTTTTCGACGCAAGAA
>JAJZSZ010000498.1 GCA_021849365.1 Bacteroidota bacterium
ATCTACCACTTTCCCCGGTAATGATTACCGATGAATTGGTTTGGGCCACACTTTCGATTTGCCGAAGGACATTTTTCATGGCAGCACTCTTTCCAATCAAATCTTCAACATTCTCAAGCGATATAACTTTTTGTTTCAAAGTTTCATTTTCTTCAGCCAACGATATTTGCTTGGTAGCATTCCTGATCAGGTGTGTCAAATCATCCGGATCGAATGGCTTGGTCACATAATCGTATGCACCATCTTTCAATGCTTTTACCGCAGTATCGACAGTTGCAAAAGCGGTCATAACAATAACGATTGCATCACTTTTTATCTCCTTTATCCGGCGAAGCATTTCCAGACCATCCATTCCGGGCATCTTGATATCAGCAAGTATAATGTCGAACTGATCCGATTCGAGCATGGAGAGCGCTCTTCTGGCATTTTCGGCACATTCTACCCGAAATCCGTCTTCAATAAACCAATTGAACAGTGAATCCCTTACCGATTCTTCATCATCAACAATCAATATAGATATCTTCTTTGCCATCACCTGGTTGAATTAGTTTTTTATCAAAGGTAAATTTACTGATATTGTGGTTCCACGATCAAGTTCAGAATCGACATGAATTCGTCCTTTATGATTCTGAATTATGCCATGAACAATGGCTAAGCCAAGGCCTATTCCGCGCACATCCTGTTTGGTTGAAAAGAATGGTTCAAAAATATGAGGAATGTCCTCCTGGGCAATGCCCACTCCGTTATCACTTATCTCAAAACATATCGATTCTTCATCCAGATTTTTCGTTTTTATGGAAATCTCGCCGTTTTCGGTAATAGCTTCCGAAGCATTAACCAACATTGCAATACAGGCCTGTTTTATCTGGTTTGGATTGCAATATATCAAATCAGCTGTGGCCGAGAAATCGTAAACAAAATTGATATTAGCAATTTTTATGGGGTGGGTCATCAGCTCGTAGGTTTCCTTTAAAATCTCGTGCAAATGACGTGGTTCAAAATCATTCTGGTCTTTCCGCGAAAAATCGAGCAAGCCTTTTACAATATCACCACATCGCTTGGTTTCTGATTCTATCAGCTTCAAATGCTTGAGCATCGATTCGCGTTTGGAGGCATACAATTCCGGATTATTGGCCTGTTTTAGCAAAAGCTTGGTATAAATCAGAATTCCCGATAACGGATTATTAATCTCGTGAGCCACCGACGATGACAGTTTACCAAGCGACGCCAGTCGTTCAACATGCATCAGCTCGTTTTGAGCAGCCCCCAACTCTTCAGATTTCTTCTGAACCTTATATTCGAGCTGTTGCGACCAGTTTTCGAGTTCGATGGCGGCATTATGCAAATTGTCGAGCATATCATTAAACGCCTCAGAAACCATGCGCATATCATCTAACTGATTGGGTTTTATTTCAAGACGAGTATTTCTGTCGCCATTGGCAACTGCAACACTCACTTTAACCAACTCGTTCAGCGGATTTTTAATTTTTTTCCGGGTAAAAAGCAGCAAAAACGAAGCAAGAAGTAAAGTGGCCAAAATTGCCAGGAAGAAAAATTCGGTCGATGATTTTTGAATAGCAGCATCCTGCGCTTCCAACGGAATTTTAATGATTAGCGAACCCAGAAGCGTATCGGTTTCCTGATGTGCATGGCACGAACTAACGTAGCACGATCGCTCGTTCATGATGGGCGACCGGATCAGCAAATGCCGGCTTCCGTTGTCGCTCTGATTCATAATGCAATCCGTATTCTTGTCGATTATCTTATACGACTTTTCCATTCCCGGAAACATCGAGCGGATATTCGAATGACAATTCAGGCAATTGGGATCGCTGTGGGTATTATTTGGGTCGTCAGAGAATGACGAATACACAAGCCGGTCATCGCTGTCGTACATGTTAACTTCGTCAATTCCGGGAAGCGTGTTGATGATGTCGAGCGTATTCTGCAGGCCGCTTTTATCATTCTGAAGCATGGAATGATAAAGTGCCCCTTCAACGATCGACCCAATATTGTTTCCACTTTGCCTGATGACCGTGTTAAGGTATTGCTCGTTAACTGACTGAAAAATAACATTAAACGAAACAAATAAAAACACCGACAATACTGCAATAATGAAAACTACACGGCCATAAATGGAAGATCGGAATTTAACGTATTGACTTATAATTGGACTTCCGGCAATATTTTCACGCGTTACCCTTTTAAACCAGCCCATTGATAAAGTTCTTAAGCAGTTAGTTAGTGCTAATTTAGCCCCATTTTTTATATTTCAGCCTTAACTGTCCAATAATTATTATGCAATTAGAAATAATCCTTTAAAAAGCAAAAAGCGATGTTTATAAGGCATCGCTTTTTGTATGTTCTAAATCTCAAAATCCTTTTCTGGAAAGGGAAAGCTAAAGATTTTTTGAATTCTATTCTTCTTGTCTGAAACACTTCTTGTTTCGACACAATGTTTTCTTGCTCAAGAAATCAGCCTGAAAATCGCTCCAAACCTCAGCTGAAAGGTCAGCCAGAGGTTCACCGCGCAATTCTCCACCATCCTGCAGCACAACGGCCGATGGATCAGCTGAATATTTCACAACCGATTCAGCCAGAAAATCCTTAAATCTCACAAGTTCCTGTTTTGCCCACATATTTGCATCCTCGGCCAGAAAATATGATTGTGTATCGGCCACCCAACTGGTTGGCTTAATCTTATAAATCCAACCTTTTGTGTATGGTTCTTCATTCAGAAATTCAGGATTCTTAAGAAGTAAGACATTGGCTTCAACAATCTCGCCTGAAATAGGTGAAGTAATTTTCAGCGATTTATCGTTCTGAATAACCAAGGCGGGTACGAAA
>JAJZSZ010000070.1 GCA_021849365.1 Bacteroidota bacterium
TCTAGCCGCGACCTTCATAAATGTTATCAGATAATGCTTCGTTACTGAAAAAATAGCCACTGTTTGTCAATTGACTGTAAGCCATATTCAAAACCATATTGGCTTTTTCAGGCGAAGTCCAGTAGTTTTCTTCGGTAAATTTATTGGTTGGAGTCAGATCCAGTTCGTTGCACGAGGTGAACAGAAACAGTGCTGCACCTGCAACTATCGTACTATATTTTATGAGTTTCATAGTGTTTCTTTCTTTTAAAGTTCAAGATCTAAACCAAATCCGTAGTATTTCAGCGTTGGGTAGTTACGTCCGCTGTTGGCACCAGCGCCTCCGGTTCCACCCATGTTGCTTCCAAATTCGGTCGATTCAGGATCGATGAAGGTGTTTTTGGTCAGCGTAAACAAGTTTTGTGCATTCACGCTTAGGCGCAGTTTCTGGATTCCGATTTTTGTGCAAATTTCCTTCGGAATGGTATAGCCAATCTGGATATTTTTCAGGCGCAAATAAGCGGCATTGAAAATATAGATGTCGGAGCTTTTCTGGAAGTTGTTGGTGTTTGAAGCTGATCCCGGAGCCGACAAACGTGGCCAGCGGGCGTCGGTATTTACCGGTGTCCAGAAATCGAGTTGGTGCTGGTAAATTACATACGAATAGTTCGAGTGGAATGGCTCAACCAACTCACCACGAAGGAACATGTCGCGTTTGCCTACACCCTGAACCAACACGCTGAAATCAAATCCTTTCCAGGTTAAATCGTAAGTCAAACCGAAGGTGTAGCGAGGGAAAGCGTTTCCAAGAACGCGACGATCTTTTTCGTCAATCACACCGTCGTTATTCTGGTCTTTGTAGCGAACATCTCCCGGCTGAACAGTTGCACCGATTGGCAGGGCTGTGCTTGCAATCTCTTCGTAGTTATTGAAGTAACCATCGGTTTTATATCCATAGTACGAACCTAAAGCTTCGCCTTCGCGGATAATTTTTAACATCTGGTCGCTTGAGTTGATTTGTTCGTTTCCGCCAAAGTCAATTACCTTGTTTTTCGAATCGGCAATGTTGAAATTAACATTGTGGTGGAACTCTCCGGTTTTAGCACGATAACCCAGCGTTAATTCCCAACCCTGGTTTCTCATTTTTCCTGCATTTTCTTTAGCAACTGAACCACCAAAAACTGTAGGTACAACAGGAGTTAAAAGAATCTGTGAAGTCAGTTTATTGAAATAACCTCCTGATACATAGAATTTATTGCGGAAGAACGAGGCGTCGAAACCAAGATCGAAGTTAGCCGATTGTTCCCACTGCAATTCTTTGTTACCAAAGTTGAAACCGGTGCCAGACACGGCTTTGTTGCCGAATCCATACGAATTGGTATAAACGGTATAAGTGGTGAAATATGAATAATCGTCCACATTCTGGTTACCCAGCACACCGTACGATCCGCGCAATTTCAGGTCACCAACTCTATCTTTGTAGCCAGCCATGAAATTTTCTTCAGACAAGCGCCATCCGGCTGATAACGATGGGAAGAAACCCCAGCGATAATCTTTGGCAAATTTCGATGAACCGTCGTAACGGAAGCTTGCTTCGCCGTAGTATTTGTTCTGGTATGAATAGCCAGCGCGACCGAATACCGAGTAAATGCTGCGTTCCTGAGTCTGAGCAGGTGTGTTGTAGCTGCTTGGATCGAGTTCGGTAGCCGATTCTGGTAAACCTAAGTCACGGTCAGTGTATTTTTTCTTGATTTCGTTGGCCTGACGGGTGTACGATTCGTTTGACACACCCAACAAACCTGAAACCTGGTGTTTCTGCGCAAAGGTGCGGTTATAGTCCAACAGGAATTGCGTGTTCAGAATGTATTTTTTCTCGTTGTAATCTTCAGTATTACGGGTGCTGTTGGCAAACGAGTTCGGAACTGTTGCCGTTTCGCTGGCATAGAAAGGTACTTCGAGGCTACGGATGTAACGGTGGTTGGCGCTCAGGTCCAAACCGATAACACCTTTGGCAGTAAGGCCGTTGGCGAGTTTAAATTCGCCATTCAAGCTACCGATGATGTTGTCTTCGTCCTTTTTCTGGTAACCTCCAGCTTCGAGTAATCCAAGCGGGTTGAATTCTGAAAGCACATCGTTGATCAGGTAGTGACCGTTGTCGGCTTTCATTTTATAGTTGTAGTAGTTCGGAATACGGCCACCGTCAACAATCAACGTTCCGGCGCTGGCGTTTGGTGCGTTTTGCATGGCGCGGTTGTAAGCCATAATGGCGCTGATTTTCAGACGACCATAATCGTTGGTAATGTTTGTCCTGAAGTTGTACCTTTTGGCTCCAAAGTTTCCTACAAAGTTACTGGCCTGGTCATAGAACCCGGTCGAAATCATGTAAGTTGAATTTTGGGTACCACCAGAAATGCTTGCATTGTAATTTTGCTGAAGCGCATCCTGCATAATTCCATTCAGGAACCACTGGCCTTCGCCGTTTTCTTTGAATGCACGAATTTGTTCAGGCGAATAAATTGGAGATGAACCTCCATTGATCAAAGCCTGGTTTTTCAGCAGGGCGTTTTCGTAACCTTTAACCGGTGAGTAAAGAATATCCGGACTTTGCAAACCAACCATCGAGTTGAAACGAACAGTAGGTTTTCCGCTGGCACCTTTCTTTGTGGTAACCAAAATAACCCCGTTCGATGAGCGTGAACCGTAAATGGCAGCGCTACCGGCATCTTTCAGTACCGATACATTGTCGATGTCAGCAGGGTTCAGCTTGTTCAAACTCTCCATTTCGGTAATGATTCCGTCGATAACAATCAGCGGGTCGTTGTTATTCATTGTACTTACCCCGCGGATGTTGATATTCATGTTGTTATCGTTAGGGTTCATACTTTTCTGCTGAATGGTAAGGTTAGCCGAGGCTCCCTGCAATGCTTGCATGGTGTTCGAAACCGGGCGGTCTTCGATCAGCTTGGCATTAACCTGGTCAACAGCGCCAATCAGGTTTTTCTTTTGGCGGGTTCCGTAACCAACTACCACAACTTCGTCAACACCAATCGATTCTTCCTGAAGAACAATGTTGATTTGTGATTTTCCGGCTACCGCTTTTTCCTGAGTTTTCATACCCACAAACGAATATACCAGCACGGCATTTTCAGGAAGGTTACCAAAGGAGTAATTACCGTTTGTATCGGTAATGGTTCCGTTAGTGGTTCCTTTTACAGCCACCGAAACTCCCGGCATGGGCATTCCTGTGGTATCGGTCACCTTCCCCGTCACGTTTTTTTGTTGTGAGTTTGTTGCAGGCATCATCCCATCCTGGAAAAGCATGATGTGACGATCGTTGATTGAATATTTCACATTGGTACCCTCAAACAATACCTGAAGGGTTTGCTCAATATTTTTGCCTTTCACATCAACATTAACCTTACGGTTCATATCAATATATTCGGCACTGTAAGCAAAGCGAAATTCGCTCTGGTTTTCAATAGCCTCCAAAACATCAGAAACCCGTGTGTTACGGAAATCCAGATTTAGTTTGGTTGATTGACTGTAAAGGCTTGCAGAAACCTGCATCAAGCCTAGAAATAAAAACAGGAATGTCAGACGCATAATTCTAAAACATTTTTTGTTCCAGATCAGAGGAATAGGTCCTCTGATAACTGATTTTTTTTTCATAGTTTTGAATGATTTTGTTATTAAAAAATTCCATTTTTTAATGGGCTTTATCGACCGGGAAGCGTTGCCTCGCTTTCCGGTTTTTAATTGTCCATCTTCTTCGTTTTTTTTGTTAATTATTCCATGTTATTTAAGTTTAGTTTTATTGTGTTTTAGTTTAATTACATTTTTATCCTGAATCGCAACTACCGGTGTAATCTTCTCCATCAGTCGGAGAACACTACTTAAATCCTCGTTTTTGATTGTGAACGTATAAGGCATACTTTTAATCGCATCATCTACTTCAAATTTCTGGTTGTAGCGTTTCTCAAGTTTTATAACCAGTTCGCTTAACGGAAGGTTGTAAATGTTGATCATTCCATCTTTCCAGGAAGTGTAAAGATTCGTGTTCACGTTGCCTACCGACAGCTTTTTCATTGTTTTATCGAATGATGCCAGCTCTCCTGGTTTCATTTCCTTCCTGAAGTTGATATCGGAAGCCGAAGTCAGTTCAACCTTACCCTTCTCTAATACAACCTGGATATTGCTTTCCTCCGGATAATCTGAAACCGAAAATTCGGTACCCAATACTTTTACCTGCAATCCGGAGCTGCTTACAACCAGCGGTAAATCGGCGTTGTGTTTCACCTTAAAAAAAGCTTCACCCACCAATTCGATATCTCTGTTGCTGGCAGAAAAATGGTTGTTGTATTTGATCGTTGATCCGGAATTGACCCAAACCACCGAACTGTCGGGAAGCAAAACTTTCGAGATTTGTCCGTAGTCGGCTGACACTGTGGTATAGGTAAGCGGAGCCTGATTTTTGTTTTGAGTGGAAATGTAAAACAACGCAGGAAGGCCGATTGCTACAATCAAGATGGCGGCATAGCGAAAGAAATTAAGCGTGCGTTGTTTCCGCTGGATGTCTTTCTGCAATTGGTCCATCATGTGGTTTTGTATGCTTTGCCAGTTGCCTGCAAATTCAGACGGAATGGCTTCTGTCACTACTTCAGCTTTCCATTCTTCCTTTATTTGTTGAAATTCATGCAAATGGCCATCTTTCCTGACCCAGTTAAGCAGTTCGGTTTGCTCTTCAGCAGAGCTTTTCCCTTTCAGATATTTGGTAATTTTTGATTTCATTATTTGTTGTTTCAAGATGAGTACACTGATTTTTTGAAAACCCTACCTCGGGGATGAAAAAAGTTTCTGGTTTCGGGTTGCGAGATGCGTGTTGTGTGCTGCGAGACAGGTAACCCGCAACATTTTTACTTTAGGAGAATTGCAATGAGGATAGATAACAAAGGAAATTTTGCCAGCATTTCCTGTCTGATTTGCTCTTTAGCCTGATGAAGGTGTTTTTCAACAGCTTTTACCGAAATGCCAAGCTCCTTGGCTACTTCTTTATTTTTCTTGCCTTCAATTTTTGCTTTTATAAATACTAACCGGCGTTTTTCGGGAAGTTCTTCCACCGATTCGCGAATAGCTTCAATCAACTGTTCTTCCAGTGTTTTTTCTTCCCGTCCGGCGAAATCCAGTTGGTATAGGTGTTGCAGTTCGTTTTCGTTAATATTATTAAGCTTTTTTTCAATCAAATCATTTTTCTGATCGCGTAAATGATTGAGACATCGATTGCGCAGCATTACAAAAAGTAGGCTTTCAACCGATTGACGGGGATCAATGGTTTGCCGTTTTTCCCACAGGCGCACAAAACATTCCTGCACGAGGTCGTTGGCCTGAGCCTGATCGTTAATAAAAAGGCGGCAATACCCTAATAACCGCGGAAATGTTTGTTTAAACAGCTCCTCGTATGCAGCTGAATTTCCTTCTTTTAAACGGATATTTAACTGTGCGCTTTCCATTGTACGCAAAGGAAATTGAAATTTTCATTTTAACCATGCAATCTATCACTTTTAAACAGTGTCATTTTTGTTAACCATCAATTCAACAATTGTGTGACTATGGTGTTTAAAATTGAACCAACACTAAAAGCTTAAAAACTATGAAGTTATTATTATCTCTTTTATTTTCTGCACTTATCGCGTCGGTTGGAGTGTTTTGCACAAGTCCCGGAAATGAGCCCACCAACCAAAATAAACTTTCAGCAAAAGAAAACTTCCAGAAATATTGCGCCGGATGTCATGGCCAGAAAATGGAGCGTTTTGCCGGAAATACCTGGGAGGCATTTAAAGCCGGAAAGGATTTGACTCCGGTAATAAAAAGTGGACTTCCGGTATTGGGAATGCCCTCGTTCGAAAAGGCATTTACTGAATCAGAGATGAAAGCCATTTCGGATTATATACTCGAAATGAAAGATAAAAAGGAAACTCCGACAGCAACACAATTTCCTGCAGTAATTCGGTCTAAACATCAGGCCTTTAAAATTGACACCGTAGCCAAAGGGCTCGATGTTCCCTGGGGGATGGCGTTTCTGCCCGATGGCGACATGCTGGTTACCGAGCGTAGCGGTCAGTTATTCCGATTTGGCGGAGGAAAACTAAAGGCTATTATTTCCGGAGTTCCTGAAGTTTTTGCTCAGGGGCAGGGTGGATTGCTTGATATTGTTTTGCATCCGAAGTATCAGCAAAATGGCTGGATTTATATCTCGTATTCGAAAAAAGGACCAGGTGGAGTAGGTAGTAATACAGCGATTATCAGGGCAAAACTGAGGGATAATCAGTTGGTCGACCAGCAGGAAATCTTCAAGGCCATACCCAATCCAACCACTGCGCATCATTATGGCTGCCGCATGGTTTTCGATGATCAGGGTTACCTGTATTTTGGTGTTGGCGAACGTGGCGAATCGTCGAATGCCCAAACATTGACAAACCATTGTGGCAAGATTCACCGGATATTCGACGACGGTCGCATACCACCCGATAATCCATTTGTAAATACTCCCGGAGCAATGCCAAGCATTTATTCGTACGGGCACCGCAATCCACAGGGAATCGATATACATCCTATTTCCCGACGGATTTACAACAACGAACATGGTCCACGTGGTGGCGACGAAATTAATCTGGTTGGAAAAGGCAACAACTATGGCTGGCCGGTGATCACTTTCGGGATTAATTACGACGGTACCATTATTACTAAGGAAACCGCTAAGGAAGGAATGGAGCAACCTGTTTTTCAGTGGACACCATCGATTGGACCAAGCAGTATGAAGTTTGTAATTGGTGATCGTTATCCCGGATGGAAAGGCGATATTTTGAGCGGCTCGTTAAGCTTTAGATACCTCGAACGTGTTCACCTCGAGGGCGATAAAGTAACCGAGCAGGAAAAATTACTTGAAAATGCGGGTCGTGTGCGCAATGTAACAATTAGTCCCGACGGTTATATTTATGTGTCAGTTGAAAGTCCGGGAGTGGTTGTTAAGCTGGTGCCGGTGAATTAAATTGCTCAAACCTATTGTCAAACAGACAATTTT
The DNA here is from genome assembly GCA_021849365.1 of Bacteroidota bacterium. GTDB lineage: Bacteria > Bacteroidota > Bacteroidia > Bacteroidales > Prolixibacteraceae > Aquipluma. The sequence continues at coordinate 7,058 of JAJZSZ010000070.1, forward strand.
GCGAAACCGGATGAAGGGCTTTTCGGTACAAATTGTAAACCAAAAATGAAAGGAGCCAATTATGCCGGAAAGTGTTTATAAAATTATTGAATTGGTAGGTACCAGCAGCGAATCGTGGGAAAAAGCCGCTGCAAATGCAATTTCAAAAGCTTCTGAATCCCTGCGTGAACTTCGGATTGCCGAAGTGATTTCAATGGATCTGACCATTAAAGATGGCAAAGTTGAAAGTTACCGTACAAAGCTGAAGGTTTCTTTTAAATTTGAAGGGCACCATTAAATGATTTTTGATGTAAGTAAACAAACAGGACGAATCCAATTGTCGGATTCGTCCTGTTTGTTGTTATAGATTATTTTGTAGTTACCGTTATTTTATCAGAACCCATATTGGCCGATTCTGCTGTCAGTTTTATTTCCCCTACATTTCCGGTTGGGCGAAGAATAACCAGCCCTCGACCATTAAATGTGGTAAGCCTCGGTGCGCGGAAGCTTTTCATATCGGCTGGATTGCCGTTTTCAACAGCAGCCAGTTCGCCGGCTCCTTCAACCTTAAACTGAATAGGCAAGTTGGCGTTCGGTACCAGGTTGCCGTTTTCATCAACCACTTCAACTTTAACATACGATAGGTCGTTGCGGCTGGCTTTTAGTTCCGAACGGTCTGCTGTCAATTTTAATTTTGCAGGCTTTCCTGTTGTTTTCAGAATTTTCGTTCCCACCTCTTTGCCATCTTTCAACGCAATAGCTTTCAGTTCTCCGGCTTCGTAAGGAACTTCAAAGGTTGTAGTCAGTTTGGTTTCTACGGAAATAGGTTTGGTCCCAATTACTTTTCCGTTCAGTTCTAACCTGACTTCAGGATAATTGGAATAAACATTTACCTGAAGTTTCTGGCCTTCGCTTCCAGCCCAGTTCCAGCTTTGATGTTCGTCGGGCCAGCCCCACATGCTCACTACTTCGCGCATTCCGGCAGGAATTGGTGAATGCACGGCCATTTCCAGATTGCTTACTTTCCATACCACATCGCGATAGTACGATTGCGGTTTTTTGAATCCGCAAATGTCGATGTCGCCGCAATAAGCATTGTACCAGGGCCAATCCATCGAAAAAGTATCTTTGCTGTCTTTCTTGATCGACGAATGGCCGATTCCCGATTCGCCCAGGTAATCCATGGCTGTCCAAACGAAATCGCCAATTACATACGGATGTTTTTCAACCATTTGCCAGTTTTCGAATGCCTGTAACGGGAACGATTCGGTGCCCATCATTAGTCGTTCAGGAGCAATCTGGTGATCTTTTTCGTATTCACCCAACTGGTAGTTGTAGCCCCCCACGTCGAGTTGTGCAAAGGCCGGAACAGTCGATTCCCATTTGTAGGTTGGGTGGTCCCAAAAGAAGCAGATAGCCTCGGTAATGGGACGGGTGGTATCGATGTTTTTAACGATTGAAATCAGGTTCTTCATGATTTCCAGGCCTGACGGATCGACCCGTTCATTGATTTCGTTACCGATACTCCAGAAAACAACCGACGGGTGATTGCGGTCGCGCAAGATCATCGATTCCAAATCTTGCTTGTGCCATTTATCGAAGTACAAGTTATAATCTTCCGGATTCTTTGGGCGCTGCCATTGGTCGAAAGCTTCGTCGATAACCAAAACTCCCAGGCGGTCGCAGGCATCCAGAAACTGACGCGATGGTGGGTTGTGGCTGGTGCGGATAGCATTGTATCCGAATTTTTTCATCAGTTCAACGCGGCGTTCTTCCCCGCGGTCGATGGTAGCCGAGCCTAGCGGACCATTGTCGTGGTGCATACAGCCACCTTTCAGTTCAATCGGTTCGCCATTCAGCAAAAAGCCTTTGTCGGCGCTGTAGGCAATCGAGCGAATTCCGAATGTTGTTGTTTGCTGATCGACAACTTTGCCATTGAACGAAACCTCGGTGATGGCCTGATATAATGCCGGAGATTCGGGTGACCAAAGTGCAGGGTGCCCAATCTCAATACTTTGTTCAGCTCCACCTGATTCGCCCGAAAAGGGATCAATTGTTGAGATTGCTTTCACTTCTTCCGGATTACCTGGCGATACGATTTTAGTGGCAACAGTAAGTTTACCAGACATATCAGTTTCGTTCGCAACATTGATGTTGAGTTTTACAATAGCCTTTTCTTTGCTAACTTCAGGAGTACTGACTGAAATTCCCCAAACCGGGATGTATATTTTATCAGTAACGATCAGGTTTACATGGCGATAAATGCCCGATCCGCTGTACCAGCGACTGTTCTTTCCGTTGTTGTTAACCCGTACGGCAAGTGTATTTTTTTTGCCTACAGGATTTAATAGTGGTGTAAGGTCGTAGTAAAACGGGGTGTAGCCATAAGGATGTACACCCAATGATTGTCCGTTAATCCACACTTCAGAATTCATGTAAACACCGTCGAACAGAATTTGCACTTTTTTGCCTTCCATCGACGGTTCGGTGACAAACGATTTTCGGTACCAGCCAATTCCACCCACTACATGACCGGTGGCACCTTTTCCCTGACTATCTTCGGAAAATGGTCCAATTTGTTTTTTGCCCACAACGGGCGCTACATCTTCAATACTCCAGTCGTGCGGAAGATCAAGTGAGCGCCATTTTGAATCGTCGAACGATGGATTGTCGGCACCCGAAGCGTCTCCCCGGTTAAATTTCCAGTCTGAATCAAAATTTTGATCCCGCATCGAGAAATCGGGTTTGGGTGTACTGCACGAACTTAGCAGCAAAACGACCACCCACGCCAGCACACTCAGCTTTGTTTTTAATTGTGTATTCATAAGTTAGTATTTCGAGGTTAATTGATTTTTAGGGGTCGTAATCCGAGTTTTTCCCGGATGTATTCATTCAATTGGTTGTTATCAGTTGGAATACTAATTTTCGGATCCGCCCAAACGGCTTTTTTGTCTTCAGGGAAAGCCAGTGGAAGATTCTGATTGGTTACCCAAACCTTGTTTTCAGTAAATGTTGCTCCTGAAAAGCTGCCATTTACAAATGAACCGGGAAGATTGGTCAGTACGAATATATTGTCTCTGAACTCAAAACGCGGATAATCACCTGGTTCAAAACTGACCGCATGCCCGTAGCAATTGATAACTGTATTTTCGTAAATCCGGCAATCAGAAATTAGCTCAGGCGATCCGGTTGCAATCCACATCAGGAAGCCGGCCTGTCCGTTTTTGCGACCATCGTTGTAGCTGAAGTTGTTTCGCACGATGTTGTTTTTCCAAAGCGTAGCACCGTAATACTGAAACAAGCCGTATCCGGCTCCTTCATTATTGGCCGAATAGTTGTGCTGAACGACGGAATTGGAAATGCCGCCATCGAGGTCGAAACCCCCGCCATCCTTACCTTTGGCCGATGTTTTATTGTCGTGTGCGTAGCAATACTGAATGGTTATGCTGTCGCTTTGATAGGCCCAAATGCCCACCGGACCGTTGCCTTCGCGTGGCATGTCCCATCCGTTATTCATGGCCTCGCAGTATTCAATCAGTCCTTTGGTCACGCCGCCAATCAAAATACCATTTCCTGAATGATTGTTTTTTACTACCGGACATCCCGGATTATTTTCGGCCACACAATGCGCGATGTAAACGTTGTGAAACGACTTTCCCCAGGAGCCTTCCAGCCCACCGGCATCCTGTCCGTCGCTTTCCACATTGATTCCTGAAAAGCCATTGTCGTGGGCATAAACATGCGTTATTTGTAGATTTTTGCCACCAACAGCTTTAATTCCAGACCATAAAAAACCGGAAGCCTCAATGCTGTCGATCGAGCAGTTTTGTGTTCTTCTCAGTTCAACTCCGCTTCCCTGATTGCCTTTCAAACGATCGTTTCCGAATACTTTTAGGTTTTTTACCTGAAGCCAGGCGCAGCTATCCGCTTTAATTCCGGTTCCGTTTTCCGCATCAATAATTGCCCGGCCATTTCCGTAGGAAGAAACTTGAACTGGGCTTTCTTTTGTTCCTGAAATGCCTTTTAAATAAAGGTTTCCCTGAAATGTTTGCCCTCCGGCAAAGAAAACCGAGTTACCAGCCTGAAGTTTTAGCTGATTGACTTTTGCGATGGTTTGAAATGGCTTTTCAATAGTGCCAAGGTTATCGTCATTCCCCGTTTGTGAATTGACGTAATACGATGAGATGGGTGCGGAACAGTTCGTCAGTAAAAACAGAAATGCAACGATGGGGAAAAGCAGTTTCATTGGTTTGCAGTTGAGTTTATTTGATAAATTCCTGTTCTTTAAGGAAATCAGTCATTCGTTGGATCGTAGGCAAGAAGTTGGGGTTGCTCACTGGCCAGTCGCACGAATGATCGGCATCTTTTATGGGGATGAGTTCGCAGGTATTTCCGGCTGCTTTCATTAATCGGGTAAATTTTTCGGCATATTCAAAAGGTGTGGTTTTGTCTTTGGTTCCGTTTGATAAAATGGTTGGAGGCCAGCCTTTTTCGACATGCAGAATAGGCGAAAATTCAGGATGTGCATCGAAAAATTCTTTTCCAAAACCTTCTCCCAGGACTGGGTTATGCATCACAATGGCATTCGGTTTCGAGCTGATTTTCAGGTTTTCACCAGGAGTGTCGCCACCATCCAAAAAAGTTGTGGCAGCCAGGTGTCCTCCGGCTGAGCCACCTGCCGCGATGATTTTATTGGGATCAATTCCGAGTTCTTTGGAATGTTGGCGAACGTAACGAATGGCCGATTTGGCATCCTGAATGCATTCGATGGGCGTGGTTCCGTGACGCGATTTCACGCGGTAATCGGCTTCAATTCCAATAATTCCGTGGTCGCGAAACCAGGCCGGATTAGGGATCTGGCCGTAAACATCGCCTGCCACCCAACCACCACCTGTGAAATACACAATGGCGGGCAGTGCCTTTCCTGATTTACCTTGCGGACGCAAAATATACAGGTACAAATCTTCCTGAGGTGTTTTTTTGTAAAGCACCTTTTCTGCAAGGGCAGCTAAATGGTGGACTGAAAGTTTATAGCTTTCCTTTACCTGAGACAAGGAGGTTGCCGAATCGGATTTTGTAGAAACGAATTGATTCCCAACGGAAATAGTTGTATCGGAAAGAAAAATCAGGAGGATGAAGAAAAGTTGTTTCATTCTTATTCAGGTAAAATTTGAATTGAACCACATAGGACACATAGTTCTTTTGATTTTTCTATGTGCTCTATGTGGTTTTTTGTTATTTGGGCAACTACCATGAATCTGTTCGGAAAGGCGCCAGAGGCAAGCCTTCGGTGCTGAACACATCGGGCATGGTGGTGTCGTCGAAGCAAAAGCGTACGGCTACCGGTGCTTTCACCAGTTTTGATGAAAGTGCAATGGTTGAACCTTCAATTTTGGCAGTGGCAGGAACGAATTTTTGATCGTCACCGGCAATCAGGAAGCGTTCCGGAGTTTTTCCGGTGCTTTTCAAGCCAGTTAAAACGTTGTTGAAGCTCAGCACAACTTTGCTTTTTTCTACTTGCATCGATTTAAACGATGGTGATTTGTAGGCACCCACGTTTTGTTTGTAGGTTTCAGTCAACGCATAATTAGCTAGTCGTTTCCCTACGTTTAGCTTGTCTTTCGGGTGAATATCCTTGATGTTATCGACCAAATCAGTAATCACAACCATTCCGGTGTTTGGAACAATTTGAGGAATAATACTCTGCTGTTCGCGCAGGTATTCAGAAGTGCCTTTATCGCCGTAATCAAATGGAGCGATTTGAACTAAATAGAATGGAAAGTCTTTTTTGAAATCAGCACGCCAGTTTTCAATCAGCGTTTTCATCAATTGGGCATATACCGAATGGTTTTCGCAGTTCGATTCACCCTGATACCAAATAGCGCCAGCAATTCCGTATGGAATAACTGGAGCAATCATCGAATTGTATAATACGCCCGGGCTACCTGGCCACCACTCCGAATCATCGGTGTGACGGTTTTTGCTCAGTTCGGGATTGTTTTCGATACGGCTTTTTTCAATCCAAACTTCGGCAGGAGTTCCTCCCCATGCCGAAACGATTATACCTACCGGTACATTCAGTTTCTGTTGCAATTCGCGGGCAAAGAAATAACCAACAGCACTGGTAGCCCGCATTGTCTCCGGAGTACACAAAGTCCAGGTGGCATTGCAGTTTTGTTGCGGATAAGTGGCACCGAGTTTTTGCACATGGAAAATCCGGATATTCGGGTTGTTTGCCTTTGCAGCTTCTTCCTCGCCATTGATCAGTTTCCAGTTAACCGACATTTCCATGTTCGACTGGCCACTGCAAACCCACACTTCGCCCAGCATGACATTGTTTAAGGTTATTCCCTGGTCGCCGATTATTTTAATCGAGTGGGGGCCACCGGCGCCAATGGTTTTGATCGAGGTTTTCCAGGCTGCAGCATTGTTGGCTTTTACTTTTACGGTGTCTTTGTTGGCCCAACTTGCCACAATTTTAACGGTTTCGCCCGGATTTGACCAACCCCAGATAGCTACATCAGCGTTTTGTTGAAGTACCATGTTGTCGGCAAACACTGATGGAAGGGTGATTTTTGCAAAAAGAAGCGGTGATATTACGAATAGAATCAGCAATGTCAGAAGTAATTTTTTCATGAGTATGTTTTTTGAGTTTTGTTTTTTTTTATGTCCGTTTGCCTAAAGGCTCCATTTATCCTGCCAATACAGCTTTGGTGCATCGTTTTCGAATTTGATAGGTAGCCAAATATAGCGGCCATCAATCGGGTTATCCGGAGTCCAGCGGTCGCCCATAAAGATGTAGCTGTCTTTTTTGCCCTGAATTTGTAAAACAAATGTGCTTTGAGAGCGAAAAGTTGTCTCTGACTCGTTGCCAACTGCCGGGTTGCCTAATTCTTTCCATTCACCAAAAATCTCATCCGCAACTGCCGAACGGGCTGCGTTAGGCGCCCAGCCCGTACAATCTGACGCAATGATGTAATACTTTCCGGCGCGCTTAAATAGGGTAGCACCTTCCATGTACCGGCCAACAAAAACACGGAAATATTCTCCGGAATAAGAGAGGTAGTCGTCGGTTAGTTTAGAGATATGCAGCGTGCTGTTTTCTTCTGAAGAATAGATGTGGTAGGCAGTTCCGTCTTCATCGACAAACAGATTCATATCCCGCGCCATTTGTCCGCCTTTGAAATCGCGGCCAAGCAGATTCACCGAATCAACTGGTGCCGGCAGACAACCTTTTCCGCCACAATATGAATCCTTTACATCGGGCGATACTGGTTTTTTGTGATAGGGCTGAACATTTACCGGCCAATAGCCGGCATTGGGTCGAAAGCTTTTCAGAAATGTAAATGGTCCAGTTGGTTTGTCACTCACAGCAACTCCGCTTCGGGCGGCGTAGTAACCTTTGCCTTTCAGCTCAAGATGAAACCACATCACGAACTTTTGGGTTTTGGCATTGTAAATTACTTTCGGACGTTCGAGTGTACAACCTTTGGTAATGTCGCTGTTCGGATCTTCATCTACTTTCAGAGCAATGCTTTCGTCTTTCCAGTTGTATAAATCTTTCGACGAATAGCAGCTAACGCCAACTTGTGCCGAATTACCTATTTTACCAGCTATTTTGTGTTCGCCATACCAGTAATAAACTCCTTTGTAAAAAAGAATACCGCCGCCATGGGCATTGATGTGTTTGCCTTTGTTGTCCGGCCAGATTTCGCCGGGAGTGAATTGCTTTGACTTTTGAGCGTGCAGGGTTAAAGCGCAGAAAAGAACAATCAGCAGAGAGAAAATTCGTTGAATCATTTTGGGTTGGTTTAGGTTAAAATTAGTCAGGTAAAGTTATAAGCTTCAAAGGAAATGACAAGGATAAAGTGTGTTTGTGCCACTTAATTTTTCAACATACAGAGATGCTGATTTTCGAGCACAATCAAACAGCAAAAAAGTCATCCTCCGATTGGCAGAAGATGACTTTTCTGAAAATTCGACTTTAAGAGAACTTATTTCGCGCTGTTGAAATAATTACTCATAAACAGCATCTGAAATTTCACCGCGTTGGTCCAGTAGGTCCAGGTATGACCACCCGGACGGGTGATGTAATCGTGTGGAATGTTGCGATACAGCAGCTGTTGGTGCAAATTCTGGTTCACTTCATAAAAGAAATCATCAGTTCCGCAATCAATAATCAGGGCCAGAGAATTTGGGGTAAGCAAATGCAACAGGTTGATCACCGTGTTTTTCTCCCAGCGGTCGGGTTGTTCGGCGTAAGTTCCCAGGCGCTTTGCCATTTCCCAGTTGTTTGGAAACGGGCGGATATCCACTCCGCCGCTCATGCTTCCAGCGACACCAAATACATCTTGATGTCTGATAGCCAGATATAAAGCTCCATGTCCGCCCATGCTGAGACCGGTAATTGCGCGACCTTTGCGGTCTTTAATGGTTTTATATTTGGCGTCGATGGCTTTGACCAATTCTGATGATACAAAGGTTTCGTATTGCGATTTGGGGTCGATAGGGCTGTCCCAGTACCAACTTCCAT
>JAJZSZ010000499.1 GCA_021849365.1 Bacteroidota bacterium
GGAAATGCGAGTTTCCGCCATCGATAATGATGTCTCCGGGTTCCAGATGAGGAATAATCAGTTCGATGAAATCGTCCACTGGCTGACCAGCTTTTACCAACATCATCACTTTGCGGGGGCGTTCAAGAGATGCACACAATTCGGCAATCGAGTGCGCCCCGATGAATTTTTTACCAGCTCCGCGGCCTGCCATAAACTCGTCAACACGAGCGGTTGTACGGTTGAAAACAGCTACCGTGTAGCCTTTACTTTCCATGTTTAGCACCAGGTTTTCGCCCATCACGGCCAACCCAATTAATCCAATGTCTGCTAATTTCTTCATTTTGTATAGTTTATAATTCGTATTTTATTTTGAACCACATAGAAACATAGAACACAATAGAAAATTAAATTAATTCTATGTGACCTATGTGGTTTGTACTTTAAATCCAATTTTCCGTAATACCTCCAGTGTCTCTTTTCCGATATTTTTTGGAACAATGGTAAACGCCGGAAACTCCCTCCGGATTGGGTAATCGCCGCGCAACTGTTCAAATTTGGAGGGGTCTTTCCTGAAATCGGCATCGTCGTTTCGAATATCGTAGGTGTGCAAAACGGCTTTTGAAATGATTTGCTGTTCGCTCAATCCGCTTCCGTCCAGTTCAAAAACCGGTTCCTCTGGAAGTTCAACTCCTGAGGGTTGCCAACTTTCCAATCCAAGATTGAAATACTTGCTTATGGCATGAACACTCATTTCCGTTCCGGTGGCTTTACCGTCTTTCGAGTAACCGGCGATGTGCGGAGTTGCAATTTCGGTCATGGCTAATAATTCCAGATCCAGGTCAGGTTCGTTTTCCCAGCAGTCGCAAACGAAGGCAGAAATTTGTCCATTTTTCAAAGCAGCTTTCACGGCGTTTGTTTCCACAACTTCTCCTCGGCAGGAGTTAATCACAATCGGCTTCTTTTTCAGACCTGAAAAGAATTCTGCATCTCCCAAATGGAAAGTTGTATCTTCGCCTTTCATATTCAGCGGAACGTGTAGCGTGATGATATCAGCTTCGTCCATTACTTGTTTCAGGCTGACAAATTCAGCCGAACCTTCAGAACGTTCGCGTGGCGGGTCATTTTTCAACACTTTCATGCCAAATAGCTCACTGATTCGGGCCACTTTGCTGCCCACGTTTCCAACTCCAACCACGCCAATGCACAAATCTTTCAGTTGCAGATTGCGGGTTTCTGCCAAAACCATTAATGTTGATGCAATGTATTGTTCCACCGATTTGCTGTTGCAGCCCGGTGCGTTTGTCCATTTGATTCCGGCGGCTTCGCAATAATCGGTGTCGATATGGTCGTAGCCAATGGTGGCAGTAGCAATGAATTTTACCGATGAACCGGCGAGTAGCTTTTCGTTGCAGATGGTTCGGGTGCGGGTGACAATCGCATCGGCATCTTTCACCACTTCCGGCGTTGTTTTCGATCCGGCCAGGTAAACAACCTCAGCAATTTCTTCGAAAGCGCCCTGGATGTAAGGGATTTTATCGTCAATTATTATTTTCATTAATAAATTGTTGAATGGTTAAATGGTTGAATTGTTATTCCTTTAGTTGCTGGTCAGTATATTTTATAAGACTATTGATCGATTTTGGAAGCTTTTCAAGTTCATTTCTCAATACAATATATTGCTCTAGAGTTATCAAGTTGCGCACTTTCGATTTTTCAAGCCAGTCAACACTCTCAAGAACTGAGCCTCTGGAATAATGGTAAAACTTTATTTTGTCCTTTTTATGATACCGTCCAAATCCTTCAGCAATGTTTGCTGAGATACTATCTGCAGCATCAATGAATTGTGCTCCAATGGTTTTTTGAGCCAAATATGACCATGCTAAAACAATGTCCCAAACTTTATTACTAAAGGTGAATCCAATGTTATAAGCCTCAATGTCATTAATTTTTAGGTAATTCATATCGTCAATTCTATAACAATTTAACCATTAAGCCATTTAGCAACACTTTTATCGATATGCAACCTCTTTCCAGAAATTGTAATAAGTCAATCAAATATTTCTACAGCTTCCTTTTGTTCGTTTGTTGTCGTCGTTTCTGGACGCATAATAGTTTTTCACCATTTCGTCAAGCACAGCGCTGGTTCGGGCGGCAGTTTTTCCAGTACTCGGACTGGCGCCAACTCCACGCAATTCATCAACCACCTGTTGAATCAGATGAAATTGTATGTTTTCAGGATTTTGAACCGAGAATTTAACGCTTCCCTTGGCGGTAATCAACTCCATATCCTGGTGCGTAAAGCAGGGCAGTATAATTTTGCCTAATGTTCCGGTAATCTCAATGGTATCTGCAAACAACGAGCGGTCAGTTACAAAACACCAGCTTCCGGTTCCCACCACACCGTTTCCAAAACGGAAAGTGCCGGTTACGGTATCTTCTGCTTTGTAATATCCGGCCTGATTGACCGCAATTCCATGCACATCAATGATCGGTCCAAACAGGAAATCGAGGTAATCCAACTGATGCGAGGCCAGATCGAAGAAATGACCAGCACCGGCAATCTCGGGATTCACGTGCCAGGAGTGTTTTTCCGCGGGCAAATCCTTTTCGTTGGCTGCTTTATGCAGCTTGATATGAACGGTTAATGGTTTACCAATTGTTCCGTTATCTATCAGTTCTTTCACTTTCAGAAAAGCAGGAAGTGTGCGACGGTAATAAGCCACAAACAAGGGCATTCCGGTTTCTTCTGAAACACGGATCATTTCCTGGCATTCCTTGTAATTGAGTGCCATTGGTTTTTCCACATAAACGGGCTTGCCGGCGCACATGGCCTGAATAGCGTATTGTGCATGGGTAGATC
>JAJZSZ010000500.1 GCA_021849365.1 Bacteroidota bacterium
CCTTGGTTCGTAAATAAGTTTCTATATGACGGTCGGTCTTTGCTTCGTAAATGTCGGAAATTGTCAGGATAATACCTGTTTCTTCCACATTCCCGAACTCGTGGTTAATTACGGTTCCAAATGTTTTCATCGACGGACTCAGGTTCATGTACGAGTTGATTAACGGTGGAATGTTTTCACCAAATTCACGTACTTTCTGCGAGAGTATTTTGTAGTCTTCCTTGTACGATCCGCCATTGAAAATCTTTTCCATTTCAGGCACATTAATTCCCAAATCGAGCGGTTCAATCGGAGTCACCAGGTTTTCGTGATCCTTAAAGTACTTCTGGAAAAAGTACATGATTAGGTTACGCGCCTTGGTGTGGAAATGCGTGTACATAGTCACTTTCCCGAAGAAATATTTGATTTCCGGATGGTCAACAATTAAAGCACCTAATCCGTCCCACAGGTTATCGAGGGCAAAAAGTGCTTTTGCTCCGGCTTTGCTCGACTGGTAATGTGGCTGAACGAACGAACGTCCCAATTCGAGGGTATATGGCAGGTAGTCTTTTACAAATTTCTCGGAGAAGTTAAAAAGGTGGGTGGTTGCCAGTTGTACAATCCCGTTTTCATCTACCGGTAAATCGTTACAAAGTATGTAACGGTAACCTCCAATTATTTCAAGCGATTGTGGGTCCCAAACGATAAGTTGTTTGTATGGATCACTGCAAGTGTCGTAATAATCAATATCAACTTCTTCTCCTGTTCCTCCTCCTGCATCCCTGAATGTGATTTCTCTTACACGACCAATTTCCCGCATAACGTTAGGCGAATCCTGAAATGTTACAATGTATATTTCGTTATCGGCTTTGTTGGTCTTACGCATTAACTTGTCCGGTGTCAACTCTGCCAGTAAGGCTTCTTTTGGCACTGGTGCAATGATGTCCTTCATACTAAATATTGTCTGATTTTTAGAGCTACAAAACTAAAAAAAATCTAAAAGAATTGTCTTTCTGACACAATTAATGTTAGGATTGTTGCTGAATTGGTAATTTATACACTATGTCTCTAACTTCAGCGGCCCACTGGTCGTGAGTTTTGCTTTTGTCGAACTGAGTGTAGGGTATGGGTTTTCCGAAAGTTATGGTGAAACGCTGGTTTTTTTGCCTGAAAAACTCGTCGGCTAAAAAGAACATCTCGAGATTCCACTTTAGTTTGAAGAATACCCTGAAATTAGCCAGGTTGTAAAAGAAGTTCGAGTTTTTACCACTAACATGAATTGGAATAACGTCGCGCTGATATTCAATTGCCTTGGCAATGAAGTGTTTTTTCCATTCAAAATCCTGAATAACTCCTTTTATTTTACGCGAAGCAAATCCTGAAGGAAAAATCAGGATTTGGTTTGATGAAGTGTAAACCTCGTGTATTTGTTTGATGACTTCCTTGCTGTGGCCGCCGTGCTTGTTTAGCGGTACAAATATGGGCTTAAGCTGAGGGATGCTCATTAAAACATCGTTTACCAATGTTTTTGTTTCACCAAGAATCCGGTCGATATTGCAAAGAATGAGCAGGGCATCAAAACCTCCGAGCGGGTGGTTGCTGGCAAAAATAAATCGTCCGTCGGGCGGAATGTTTTCCAGTCCGTTAATGGTTTCGTGTACATTAAAATGTTTCACAACGCTTCGTGCAAATTCAATTCCCCTTTCCTCGCCATGCTTCTCGATTATTTCATTTATTTCATCGATGTGCATAATCCGGTTGATGTAACGGTAAACAAATCCGGGAAGCTTTTTGCCCAATCCTGGATTTTTCTTGATGAACATCGCTTTGATGTCGATCCGTTTTATAGATTCCTGAGATTCAGTATCCATGCTGAGTTCCTGTTAAAAAAGAATGCCGAAATTATAAAATAAATAGAAAAGGGAAGGTTTTGAACCCGATTTTCTTGGTGATGACTTTGGAATAGGCTGCAACGACTGGCTGTTTGAAAAACTTATCAACATTTGGCATTTTACTCTTTCGAAGTTGGTCAGGATAATTACTTTTGCGCCTCGAAAAATGATTTATTAACGATTTTTTTAAATTTTTCAATTCGTTTGTAAAAATCTGTAAATCAAATTGTTTTTGTCTTGTTTGTATTGATGTCAACAAGTTTATAAACAGTTTATAAACAGTTTTGTTGTAAATATCTGTGACTTAAAAAGACTTAAAAAGACTTATAGTGACCAAGATGTATTGATTTTTTCTATTTTTACATGTAAATCTTTAAGCGCTCAGAATGTTAATTTTTTCGGGAGAAATACGTGCCACTTTCGATGAGAAAGGGCGGGTTGTGTTGCCGGCCGATTATAAAAATCAGATGGGAGGCAGCGTTCCCGGTGGTCAATTGACCATCGAAATTGACAGGCATGAGAAGTGCTTAAATGTTTATCCGATGTCGGAATGGGAAAAACGTGTTGTCAAAATCAGTTCAAAACTGAATCGAGACAACAAAGAACACAGCAAGATTCTTGACGGTTTTTTCAGAAGATGTAAGGTTATTTCGGTGCCAGACAATTGCCGGTTTAGTGTTCCGGGAACTTTTCTAGAACGAGTGGGGATTACGAAGGAAGTGGTTTTTACAGGTCAGTTCGACCGGTTGAGGATTTGGGATGTGAAAGAATACCAGCGTTATGAAGAGTCGTTGGGCGATTACGACGATAAGTTTGATCAAATGTATGGTGGCGAGGAAGTTGAGTAATGGAAATGAAATATCATGTACCGGTTTTGCTGACAGAAAGTGTCGACGGACTGGAAATTAAGGCGAATGGCGATTATGTTGACGTTACTTTTGGTGGCGGCGGGCATTCGCGCGAAATTTTC
>JAJZSZ010000071.1 GCA_021849365.1 Bacteroidota bacterium
TTTGATAATCTCAATAATGTCCTCCTTGGTCAAAACTGTAACCCCCATATCAATATTGAGGTTCAATTTTTTGTTGATCCGATAACGACCAACTTCACCAAGGTCATATCTCTTTTCTGAGAAGAACAACTTGTCGATTACATCGCGGGCAGTTGCATCGTCCGGCGGTTCTGCGTTACGCAGCTGACGGTATATGTGAAGCACAGCTTCTTTCTCAGAGTTACAAGGGTCTTTTTGAAGAGTATTATATATGATGGCAAAATCCTGAAGATTCTGGTCTTCTTTGTGCAACAAAATAGTTTTAGCACCAGAATCGATGATTTCGTCGATATGATCATTATCAATAATTGTTTCACGGTCGATAACAACCTCGTTACGTTCGATGGATACTACCTCACCTGTATCTTCATCAACGAAGTCTTCTACCCATGTTTTCAAAACACGGGCTGCCAGTTTGCGACCTACAATTTTCTTTAAACCAGATTTCGATACCTTAATTTCATCAGCAAGATCGAAAATTTCAAGGATGTCCCTGTCACTTTCAAATCCGATAGCACGAAGTAATGTAGTTACCGGTAATTTCTTTTTACGATCGATATAAGCAAACATAACACCATTGATGTCAGTTGCAAATTCGATCCATGATCCTTTAAAAGGAATGATTCGTGCTGAATAAAGTTTTGTACCATTGGCATGCATGCTCTGACCGAAGAAAACGCCAGGAGAACGATGCAACTGAGAAACAACAACACGTTCAGCTCCGTTGATAACAAATGTACCCCGGGGTGTCATGTAAGGAACAGTTCCAAGATATACATCCTGAACAACTGTATCAAAATCCTCATGTTCGGGATCGGTACAATAAAGTTTTAATTTTGCCTTTAACGGAACGCTAAAAGTCAAACCACGCTCAATACATTCATCAATCGAATAACGTGGCGGATCAACAGAATAGTCAACAAACTCTAGAACGAAGTTATTTCTGGTATCGGTAATTGGGAAATTTTCTTCAAACACTTTACTAAGACCTTCATCTTTACGCTGATCAGGAGTTGTTCCCAACTGAAAGAACTCTACAAACGATTTAATTTGTACTTCCAGGAAATCAGGGTAATCAAAGACAGTTTTTGTTGAAGAAAAGCTAATCCTCTGGTTTTCAATTTTTACTGACATCGATGTATATTAATTAATTGAACTTATAAGATAAATATACAAAAAGGCATAGAACCCCACACATGTGAGGTTCTAAACCATATCAACCTATCAATAAGGTTGCAAGACTTTTATTTAAGTTCAACTTCAGCTCCAGCTTCTTCTAATTGACTTTTTAATGACTCAGCCTCGTCTTTTGATACTTTTTCTTTGATTGCTTTAGGAGCAGCATCGCATACTTCTTTAGCTTCTTTCAATCCAAGACCAGTTAATTCTTTAACCAATTTTACAACAGCTAATTTTGATTGACCAGCTGATTTCAGAATAACATCAAATTCAGTCTGAACTTTTGCTTCAGCTTCTTCTGCAGGAGCAGCAGCAGCAGCAACAGCAACAGCTGCAGCAGCAGGTTCAATACCATATTCCGATTTTAAAATTCCGGCTAATTCATTTACTTCTTTTACAGTTAAGTTTACTAACTCTTCCGCAAGTGCTTTTAAATCTGCCATTTCGATAAAAATTTTATAATATAATTTTAAACTAATTTTATTCTCTTTCTCCCAATGTCTTCAACACGCCATGGATAATGTTTCCACCTGATTGTAAGCCACCCAATACGTTTTTGATTGGAGATTGTAACAATCCGATAACTTCACCAATAAGCTCGTTTTTAGACTTAATAGAAATTAATACATCCAATTGGTTTTCACCAACATAAACCGACTCTTGTACATAAGCACCTTTGAGGATTGGTTTCTGGTGTTTTTTCTTGAAATCCTTAATCAGTTTTGCAGGAGTATTTGCATTCTCGCAAAACATGATAGATGTATTACCTTTAAGTACACCATAAAGCTCTTCTGCATTCTTATCAGAAGCTTCGATAGCTTTACGTAAAAGCGTATTCTTCACCACAACCAATTTCACTTCCTGCTTGTTGCACAAACGACGCAATGCACTAGTGTCAGCAGCGTTTAAGCTTTCAATGTCAGTAAGGTAAAAATGTGATGATGCATTGATCTGCTCTGTAAGGCTACCAATAATTTCGAATTTTTCTGATTTTTTCATAACGATTGATTACTTTTCAGAGACAGACTTTGGTTCAACTTGTATACCAGGACTCATAGTACTTGAAAGGAAAATACTTTTTACGTAAGTTCCTTTTGCTGCTGATGGTTTCAATTTAATCAAAGTATTAACGAATTCAGTAGCATTTTCAACTAACTTCTCTGCAGTAAATGAAACTTTACCAATAGAAGTGTGAACAATACCAAATTTATCTACTTTGAAGTCAATTTTACCAGCTTTAACTTCAGCAACAGCTTTTCCTATTTCCATTGTAACTGTACCACTCTTTGGGTTTGGCATCAATCCTCTAGGACCCAAAATACGGCCTAAAGCACCAACTTTACCCATTACAGGTGGCATAGTGATGATTACATCAACATCGGTCCAACCTCCTTTGATTTTTTCAACATAGTCGTCGAGACCAACATAATCAGCTCCAGCATCTTTGGCTTCCTGCTCCTTGTCTGGAGTTACCAGGGCCAAAACACGTACTTCTTTACCAGTTCCATGAGGTAAAGTAACCACGCCCCTAACCATTTGATTAGCTTTCCTAGGGTCAACTCCAAGGCGAACATCAATATCTACCGAAGCATCAAACTTTGTAAAAGTTATTTCTTTTACCAAAGCTGAACCTTCTTTTAGCGTATAGATTTTACCTTTTTCGAGTTTCGCCAAAGCAAGCTTTTGATTCTTTGTAATTCTGCCCATTTTAATAAATTTAATTAGTTAGATGATGGGCGTACGCCTTCAATAGTTATACCCATACTTCTGGCAGTACCAGCTACCATGCTAATAGCCGCATCAAGAGTGAAACAGTTCAGGTCTTCCATTTTAATTTCGGCGATAGCCTTAACCTGATCCCAGGTAACAGAACCCACCTTGTTAACATGTGGCTCTGCAGAACCTTTCTTCACTTTTGCAGCTTCTATGAGTTGCACAGCTACTGGGGGTTGTTTAATTACAAAATCAAACGATTTATCTGCATAAACTGTAATAACAACCGGTAACACTTTCCCTGCAAGGTCTTGTGTACGGCCGTTAAACTGTTTGCAAAATTGCATGATGTTTACCCCTTTAGAACCTAATGCTGGGCCTATCGGAGGTGAAGGGTTAGCAGCACCCCCCTTTACTTGCAATTTAATGAATCCAGCAATTTCTTTAGCCATAATAAAATCGATAAAAGATTTATTACTCCTTCTCTACTTGCATGAAGCTAAGTTCCAAAGGAGTTTTTCGTCCAAAAATTTTGACCATAACTTCAAGCTTTTTCTTTTCTTCATTGATTTTCTCAATGATTCCATTAAAGCCGTTGAATGGCCCATCAATTACTTTCACAGTTTCTCCAACTACAAAAGGAACATTCATTTCTTCGCTTGACTCAGCCATTTCGTCAACCCGACCTAAAATCCGGTAAACTTCTGACTGACGCATAGGCACTGGATCACCACTTTTTGTATCCCCAAGGAAGCCGATAACGTTAGGAATATTTCTCAAAATGTGGGGGATTTCTCCCACGAGACAGGCCTCAACAAGAACATAACCAGGGAAGAAGTTTCTTTCTTTACTGATTTTTTTCCCGTTGCGAATCTGATAAACTTTTTCAGTGGGGATTAAAACCTGTGAAACAAACTCCTGGAGACCAGCATTTGCAATCTCGTTTTCAATATATTCTTTGACTTTTTTTTCTTTTCCTCCAATTGCCCGAAGAACATACCATTTTTTTACGTTTTCGCTCATGTTGTACTCCAAAAGGAATTAATAAAATAATCTGTACACAAAGCTCATAATGTTTTCAAAAGAGAAATCCATTACGAAAACTATTAGTGCTATAATAAAGGAAGCAACCATTACAATGAAAGCACTACTTTGCAATTCTTTCCATGTAGGCCAGGAAACTTTATGAACAAGCTCGTTGTAAGCTTCTTCAAAATATAATTTAAGCTTCATCTTTTAATTTAATTTATTTGTACGGATGGTAAGAATCGAACTTACATAACTATAAAAAAAGCAAAACTCCCGTGTGAGTTACATCCGTAAAAAGTCCCGAACATAAAGTCCGGGACTTTTTATCAGAATATTTTGGGAGGTAATTAAGCAACAATTTCAGTAACCTGACCAGCACCAACTGTACGACCACCTTCGCGGATAGCAAAACGAAGACCTACGTTAAGAGCTACTGGATAGATCAATTGTACTTCAATTGATACGTTATCACCTGGCATAACCATTTCACGTCCTTCTGGCAAGTGAATTTCACCTGTTACGTCAAGAGTACGCAAATAGAACTGAGGACGATATTTGTTGTGGAATGGAGTGTGACGTCCACCTTCTTCTTTTTTCAGGATATAAACCTCAGCTTTGAATGTAGTGTGAGGAGTAATTGAACCTGGTTTAGCAAGAATCTGACCACGTTTGATTTCTTTTTTGTCAACACCACGCAACAACAAACCTACGTTGTCACCAGCTTGTCCATCATCCAAAATCTTACGGAACATTTCTACCCCTGTACAAACAGTCTTACGACCTTCTGCACCTAAACCAATCAACTGAAGTTCGTCACCAGTGTGGATAACACCAGTTTCGATACGACCAGTAGCTACAGTACCACGACCAGTGATCGAGAATACGTCTTCAACAGGCATCAAGAATGGTTTATCGATATCACGTGGAGGAAGTGGAATCCAAGTATCGCAAGCGTTCATCAATTCCATAACTTTTTCTTCCCACTGTGGTTCTCCGTTCAAAGCACCAAGAGCTGAACCCATGATAACTGGAGAATTGTCACCGTCGAACTGGTAGAAGCTTAACAATTCACGAACTTCCATTTCAACAAGTTCGAGGATTTCTGGATCATCAACCATATCAACTTTGTTCATGAAAACAACCAAGCGAGGTACGTTTACCTGACGAGCTAAAAGGATGTGTTCACGAGTCTGAGGCATAGGACCATCAGTTGCAGCAACTACAATGATAGCACCGTCCATCTGAGCAGCACCAGTAACCATGTTTTTCACATAGTCAGCGTGTCCAGGACAGTCAACGTGTGCGTAGTGACGAGTTGCAGTTTCATATTCAACGTGAGCTGTATTAATAGTAATACCACGTTCTTTTTCTTCTGGAGCACTGTCGATAGAATCGAATGTTTTGACTTCACAAAGACCTTTCTTTGCCAACACCATAGTGATAGCAGCAGTTAAAGTGGTCTTGCCATGGTCAACGTGGCCAATTGTACCAATATTGACATGGTCTTTCGCCCTGTTAAATTTTTCTTTAGCCATTTTGTGTAATTTTAATTTATCTTTTAAACTTTCATCTGAGCTGAGGGCGAGATTTGAACTCGCGACCTCTTCCTTACCAAGGAAGCGCTCTACCCCTGAGCTACATCAGCAACAATTATTCTTTATTGAGCGGGAGACGAGATTCAAACTCGCGACCCTTAGCTTGGAAGGCTAATGCTCTATCGACTGAGCTACTCCCGCAAAATGATTTAATACTTATGATTTATTATTGCCGACTGAAAACTCATCATTCATAACTCATCATTCATAATTAATCAGTGGGGAGAGCAGGATTCGAACCTACGAAGACGTGCGTCAGCTGAGTTACAGTCAGCCCCAGTTGGCCACTTTGGTATCTCCCCATCATTTTATTAAAGAACTTTTTCTTTTGAGCCGAATCTCAGATTCGAACTGAGGACCCCGAGATTACAAATCACGTGCTCTGGCCAACTGAGCTAATTCGGCAACTTACATATCTTTTTATCCAATCCGGCTAACAAATAACATCTGTTAACCAGAGTTTTTTTCGGGCAAATTTCCGATACAGAAAACTTGCCCGAAAAAAGGTTTGCAAATGTATAAATATTTTATTGGAATTCGCAAGAACAGGATATTTTTTTCGAATTATTTATCCTTCAGCTTCTCTTTGTATTTACTTAATTGTTTACGAATAGCATCAATCGCAAGATCAATTGCTTCTTCAAACGAATCAGCCTGTTTTTCTGCAAAAAGATAATCAGAGCCTGGAATAGAAAGCTTGATTTCAGCAACCTTGTTGTTAGCTGTTTCAGGTTTAACAACCTTCAGAATTACTTCTGCACCAATAATACCTTCAAAAAAGGTATCTAATTTTGGCACTTTCTTATTCACAAAATCAACCAATTTCTGATCGGCTGAAAAATGTACAGTTGATAACTGAATGTTCATAATTTACCCTCCTAAAATTTATGATCGTGGATGTGCTTGTCTGTAAACTTTTCTTATCTTCTCAAGAGAGGTATGTGTGTAAATTTGAGTAGCGGAAAGATTGGCGTGACCGAGCATTTCTTTAACTGCATTTAAATCGGCACCGCGATTAAGCATATGCGTCGCAAAAGAATGCCTAAGCACATGTGGGCTTTTCTTGTCAAGCGTTGTAACCATCGACAGGTATTTATTTACTACCCGGTAAATCAGTTTTTCGTAAACAGGCTTTCCCTTTTCTGTCAACAACAAACACTCTGCAGTACTGCCGAACAACCTGTTTCTCTCAGATTTGTATTCTTCAATTAATTGATTCAGACTTCGGGGATATGGAACAATTCGTTCTTTATTCCTTTTGCCTAAAACTTTAATTAAAAATTCGCTTGTATGAATATCTGCATCTTTGAGGTGCATTAATTCAGACAATCGAATACCAGTACCATACAATAGACTTAATATCAGTTTATCACGAAGTGCTTCAAAATCTTTCCCAAAATAACCATCGTCAAGCAGATGGTCAAGATTCTTCTCCTCCACAAACTGAGGTAGTTTTTTTCGTACTTTAGGTACAATCACATTGTCGAGATTGTTCTCTTTTACTACCTCAAACCTCAATAAATATTTATAAAACGACTTTAATGCTGAGATTTTTTTATTTACTGTTCGGGCAGAGATGCCTTTATCCATCAGTTCAACAACCCACATTCGGGCTATTTTATCATTTATTCCTTCCACATTAAAATCCCCGATCGTTTTGACATAAAACTCTTCAAACTGATCGAGGTCTTTTTTATAGGCAATTGCAGTTAAATGCGAATACCTTTTTTCGTATTTCAGGTAATTAATAAATGATTCCTGATGCGACATTAGTAAATAATTTTCATCTTAACGCAGGAATCTTCCAGAAATTTCTAGTCGTCCTGACGCAGCAAATTTTCAATATAAATGGCTTTTTTAATCTCAGCCCTTCTTTCAACCGACGGTTTAGTAAAAGCTTGTCTTTCACGCAATTCTTTTACAACACCTGTTTTCTCGAATTTTCTTTTAAATCTTTTAAGCGCTCTTTCGATATTTTCGCCTTCTTTTACTGGAATAACGATCATAGAATTATATTTTTTCTTGTTAAAATTTGAGCCGCAAATTTATTAATTAAACATTACTAATCAAATTTATACCAAAAAAATTAATCTTAAAAGTTTCAATGCCCAAATCGCTGCATAAATATGAACGTTGAAACGCAAAGTTTGTTTTAAAAATAGGGCTTTATCCGATTATACTCTTCTATGTTTAAAATCATACTATCGCGCAGAACAATCATATTCTTAAAACTTCCATTCTTCGATCTGAACTTTATGATTTTCAAAGCAAGATTCTTCTGTAAGTAAGGGTGTCGGGAAAGTTCGTTCAGGTCCGAAAAATTCAAATCAATCTTCTTTATCCGCGAAGGTTCTACTCGTACTTTATTCTCAATGAGACCAAATGTTTGTTCATTTAACCCATAAACTTCTCTCAATTGATCAATGGAATAAAACCCGCCTAACAAATCACGATATTTTACTATGCGCTTTGCCAAAACACTTCCAATCCCAGGCAATTGCTTAAACTGAACCGTATCTGCTGAATTTATTTCAATCAGTAAATTTGGTTCCGATCGCCGAACCTCGCTCTGCGGCTCTGCCTTGATCTGAATCCATTCAGACAATGCTTTCTTTTGTTTATCTGTAATTACATTAAGCTTCAGGAAATCTTCCTTTGTGCGAAACACTCCGCTTTTAACCATATACTTTCTGATTGAACTTATTTGCTTTTCAGAAAATCCCAGTCGAACAAAATCCTGATCGGTAGCAGTATTGGGGTCAAACTTAAAAAATGCTGATTCGGAGATATCGGGAGCAACTTGCGAATGTGTATTTTCCAGCAATAAGAAAGGTGATATTTGTTCAAATAACGGATCAGTTACACCGTATATCTTTTTAAAATCGGCAACAACTTTAATAATGCCACCTTTCTGCCTAAATTTTAACAAATTACTTTTTACAGTCTCAGGAACATTAAGACTGTCGAGGGCAAGTGAATCTATTGTATTTGGATTGAAAAAGAAAAGTGTCTTTAAATTCGCGTTGGCATATATTGAATCATTAAACCTACCAAGTTCACGTTTCGCCGAATCGAGCAATACTTTATCAATCTTTGCTGGCTTCTCAAAGTAAAAGATTAATTTATTAGCCACGGCCAGCAATAATATCAAAACAAGAAGCACAATAATCCCTTTTCGTTCATTCCGATTGAAGGTAAAATAATCGCGAACAAGTTGTCTAAAGTTCATGGATGGAATGTTTTATGTAAATTTACTTCATTCTCATGAAATAAAAAAGCCCGAAAAAACTTCCGGGCTAAATCGATTATTACACAAAAACTTTAACTTCGATCGATGTTATTCAAATCGTTGAATGCAACTTTAAGTCTTTCAATCATCGACTCCTGACCTTTGCGCAACCAAACACGCGGATCATAGAATTTCTTATTTGGCTTATCTTCTCCTTCCGGATTACCAATTTGTCCCTGCAGATAAGCTCTGTTTTTAGCTTCGTAAACTCGGATACCATCCCAGGTTGCCCACTGTGTATCGGTGTCAATATTCATTTTTACAACACCATAAGAAATGGCTTCACGAATTTCGTCAAGCGTTGAGCCCGAACCTCCATGGAAAACAAAATCAATCGGTTTGCCGCCTAATCCATGTTTTGCTGAAATGAATTTCTGAGAATTGTCAAGAATTTTTGGAGTCAACTTCACATTCCCTGGTTTATAAACTCCATGAACATTGCCGAACGAAGCAGCAATAGTAAAATTAGGACTGATTTTGCTCAATTCCTCGTATGCATAATTCACATCTTCAGGCTGGGTGTAGAGCAGCGAATTATCCATTCCGGTATTGTCAACGCCATCTTCTTCCCCACCGGTGCAACCCAGTTCAATTTCAAGTGTCATTCCAAGTTTACTCATACGGGCAAGGTACTTCTTGCAAATCTCGATATTTTCATGGAGTGGTTCTTCCGAAAGATCAAGCATATGCGAGCTGAATAAAGGCTTACCTGTTTCTGCAAAATGTTTTTCACCGGCATCGAGTAAACCATCGATCCATGGAAGCAATTTCTTGGCAGCATGATCGGTATGAAGTACCACATGTACGCCATAAAGTTCAGCCAAATGATGAACGGCCTTTGCACCAACAATCGCTCCGGCAATTTGTGCCTGCTGACCTTCAAGTTTCAATCCTTTCCCGGCATAAAACTGTGCTCCACCATTCGAAAACTGAATAATAACAGGAGAATTTACAACCTTGGCAGCTTCCAGTACTGCATTTACCGAATCGGAACCAACCACATTTACTGCCGGAAGAGCAAACTGATTTTCCTTCGCTATTTTGAAAACAGTCTGCAGGTCTTTCCCTGAAACGACTCCACGCTTTACTACTTCTGAAATCTTTGTCATTGTATAGATATTAAGAATTAAACGACTTTGTTATCCTAAAATTTTGAATTCAAATTATAACTACTCAATGCTTGTAATGTTCATTTACAACAATCTAATTTTTAATATTCAGGAGATAAATACGAAGATTAGCAAGAGATTACAAACTGGCTTTTATAACGAAAAATGGGAGTAATAAGTTACTAACTAAAACGACAAGTCTATTTTGTTAAGGTTATTTTAAAACAGAGTGAGCGTAACTGACGGAACCACCCGAAATACAATATAAATCATTAATATTGCGTGGCTTTTAAAAAATCAAAAAATCACAATCTTTAATCAAATTAATAAATCACAAAATGAGTACAAGCTATAAAGACTTAGGACTTGTGAACACTAAGGAAATGTTCGCAAAGGCAGTTGAAGGCGGTTACGCTATCCCAGCTTACAACTTCAACAATCTCGAACAACTTCAGGCAATCATCCAGGCTTGTGTTGAAACTAAATCTCCAGTTATTCTCCAGGTTTCATCAGGTGCACGTAAATATGCAAACTCAAACCTTTTGCGTAACATGGCTAAAGGTGCAGTTGAATATGCCAAAGAATTAGGTTACGAAATTCCAATTTCTCTTCACCTTGACCACGGCGATACTTTCGAGCTTTGTAAAGATTGTATCGACAACGGATTCTCTTCGGTTATGATCGACGGTTCACACCATTCATTCGAAGAAAATATCGCTTTAACTAAAAAAGTTGTTGAATATGCTCATGCTCACGGCGTGACTGTTGAAGGCGAACTTGGCGTTTTGGCTGGTGTTGAAGATGATGTTGTTGCTGAAAAATCGCACTACACAAAACCAGAAGAAGTTATTGAATTCGTTACCCGCACAGGTTGCGACTCATTGGCTATTTCAATTGGTACTTCTCATGGTGCCAACAAATTCACTCCTGAACAATGTACACGCAACGAGAATGGTGTTTTAATTCCACCTCCACTCCGTTTCGACATTCTCGAAGAAATTGAAGCTAAACTTCCAGGATTCCCAATCGTATTGCACGGTTCATCATCAGTTCCACAAGAAGATGTTGACACCATCAACAAATACGGTGGTGCTTTGAAAGATTCTGTAGGTATTCCAGAAGAACAACTTCGCAAAGCTGCTAAATCGGCTGTTTGCAAAATCAATATCGACTCTGATGGTCGTTTGGCAATGACTGCTGCTATCCGCAAAGTATTTGCTGAAAAACCAGGTGAATTCGACCCACGTAAATATCTTGGACCGGCCCGCGATGCATTGAAAGAACTTTACAAACACAAAAACGAAAACGTTTTGGGTTCAGCAGGCAAAGCTTAATTCAATTCTGAAAATCATACAAAAAGGCAGTCGTAAGGCTGCCTTTTTTATTTCTGAGAAATTCATTTCTATAACCAATTCTGACTAGAACGGATAACCAATAGCAAATGAAAGATTAAAATGATCGGCATTAATCGGGTAATTTCCCGGGATTAACCGTTTCCCTGCAGGCAATGAAGGATCACGCATTTTCATACCCAAATCGAGCCGAAATAAGAAATAAGTGAAATCGAAGCGTAACCCAAATCCTGAGCCAACTGCAATTTGCCTGTAAAATTCATTTATTTTAAACACAGCCCCTTCGCGGTTATCTTTGTAATTAATCGCCCAAATGTTACCGGCATCGGTAAAAAATGCACCTTCCATCCTCCAAAAGAGCTTGAACCTATATTCCAGATTAGCCTCAAGCTTAATATCCGAAGACTGGTTGGGATAAATATCGGAAGGCGCTTTGTACGACCCGGGGCCAAGCGATCTGACCTGCCATGCCCGGATCCCATTTGCTCCACCCGTAAAATATTTCTTTTCGAAAGGAAGCACATTAAAGTTGCCAAACGGAACCCCAATTCCAAGGAAAGCACGGCCAACAACCGAACTTGACTTATCAATCATGTGTGCGTAGCGGTATTCAAAATCGCCTTTTACATATTGGGCAAAACGGGTTTTCAGAATCTCGTAGTACGAACTTGTCTTGTTGGTAATGGTATCCGTTTCCTGGGTTTTGCCCTTATCCACGAGCAGCGAATAAAGCGAGAGCAAGCTTCCAGCCGACTCCAGGTTAATCCTGAAATACTCATAATCTTCGCGTCGATTAATATTTTGGGTATTGTACATCCAGCTGTAATTCGATGCAAGTATCAGGTGATCAGTAAAACTGCTCTTGATGTATAAGTCACGAATTGAATTGATAAAGGTTAAATCCTGGTTGTAAATGTGTACAAAGTTCAGATCAACCAGGTTTAACGTGTGAAACTTATAATCGCTGGTTTTCCAATTATAGCCAAACTTCAGGTTAGTAATTGTCCGTGTATATTCAGGCCGGTTTTGATAATTATATCCAACCGTAAATTTCGTTTCAGGAATTTGGAAAGAGAACAGATGTTTGGCTTTTATAAAACTCAGAAACTTTGGAATTGTCAGGCTGGACTCAAAACCATACTCTCGGGTATTAAAAATACTGTCGTTTATTTGTTGCCGTTCGCGGGCCGCTCTCAACTGCATATCAAGCACCTCGGCGCCGCCAAAAACATTACGCAGCTGGTAATTCAGGTTGCCTGCCACACCAAGGTTTCCAGAAGAGTTAGTTCCTTCAACATCGACCGAAAAATTCTGTCGAGGAAGTGGTGAAAGTTGCATACGGCAGTCGAGCAGCGGAATCGAATCGCCCAGCAATGTGTTCGTTTCAGCAAAACTGATATTAATAAGCTTAAACTGCTTCAGCCGGTTTAATGCCCTGTATGTTTTCTCGGCATTCTGCAAACTATACCAGGTACTGTCTTTCATCCGGTTAAGGTTATAAAACAGAACCGGCCTGTACTTCAGTTCGCCCGTATAAATAAAGCGATAATCATTTTCAACCAGGGTATCAAGCTTTTGCTCCTGCTGATCACCAGTCAGGTCAAAGGTTTTAACACCTGGATTAATCAGGTAATTCCTGATTTTATATTTCTGATGTGGGCTCTCATGGGTTGGGTCAGTTGACGAATGCACATTATCAATTTTGAGTGTCAAATCAACCTGGTGGCTCGACAAGGTCGAATCGGCATCAAAACTCACAAAATCCTCAGTAAACTTGTAATACCCCCGGTTTTTAAAGAACGTTGCTATTCGTTGCCGCTCAGCGTTCAGCACATCCAGATCAAAAACATCGCCCCGCTTTAAAAGCTGATTAGCCGAGTCGTTCATCAACACAAGCTCCATCGACTTATCTTTCACCGAATAATAATATTTTCTGATCCGGTATGGCTTTCCGGCACTGATATCGAAAAGCAGATTCAGCTTTTTCCTCGTTGGGTTTATTTCAAGCGAGTCTTTTACAACTGCATTATAGTATCCCTTATTCTTTAAAAAGATCTGAAGCTGATCTTTTGTTTTTTGTGTCTGAAACTCATCATAGAGTACAGGGGCTTCGCCAATTCGTTTAAGCCAATCGTTTCCTTTTTTTGCGGACGACAAATTATAAACTCCGAGGTGGAATTTTATAACTCCAAGAATTCGCAGGTTTTCCTTTTGCCGTATATGAAGTTTTAATTCTTCCTTCTTTAAATTCTTATCATCAGCCTTAACCGAAACTTTATTGAGCAGGTATTTCCCTTCAGGCACAAACCGTGTCGAGTTGCACGATGCCAGCAAAAGCAGGCATGCTATGAACCCGAAATTCAGGATAGAGAAAATTTTGTGCTGAGAATAAAACGGCATGATTTGATGTTTTTACAAAAATAAACACAGCATTTGGTTCGCAAGTCTTCCAGACCTTTTATTTTTACAATTTAGAACGAAGAAGTTGAAATATATGTTGAGCAAAAACAAAATAAAATTGATTCAATCGTTAAACCGGAAAAAAGACCGGGATGAACTGGGACTTTTTTTGGTTGAAGGAAATAAAATGGTTGAAGAAGCCCTTCGTTCTGATTACAAAATTGAGACTCTTGTATGCACTTCGTTATTTGGTGAAAATCTTTCTGAATTAAGATTTAATGCCGGTGAAATTATCGAAACAGATAAGGATTCCATTCAAAAAGCAAGTTTACTGAAGAATCCTCAGGATGCACTGGCCATTGTAAGGCAGCCAGCCTCGGGAAAACCACAATTACAGCTCAACACGAGTCTTTATCTGGCACTCGACTTCATTCAGGATCCGGGCAACCTGGGGACCATTATTCGGATAGCCGACTGGTTTGGAATCAATGCCATTATTTGCTCTGAAAATACAGTAGATGTTTTCAATCCGAAAGTGGTGCAAGCCAGTATGGGAGCCATTTTCAGGGTGAAATGCTGGTACACGAATCTCGAAAGTTTTCTAAGCGAGGTTTCTGCAGAAAAAACACCTGTTTACGGTACCTTTATGAACGGCGATAATATTTACACGGAGCAACTGACTAAAAATGGAATCGTTATTATGGGAAACGAAGGCAATGGGATCTCCGATTCAATCAGCCAACTAATTACAAAAAGATTAACGATTCCGACATTCTCGTCAAACACCAGTAAATCAGAATCTCTGAATGTAGCTATTGCGGCATCGATATGCTGTAGCGAATTCAGGAGAAGATAAAGAAGTTTTCGGTGACCAATCGCTGTTGACAACAACGGATGTGTTATCTTGATGCATGCCGGTAGTTTTGAGCAAATGCTTCAGCACAACGTTCACCATCCATCGCCGACGATACAATACCACCCGCATAGCCTGCACCTTCTCCACACGGATAAAGCCCAGAAACTTTTACATGCTCAAGCGTTTCTTCCTTTCGCGGAATACGGATTGGCGACGAGGTGCGCGACTCAACGCCAACAATAATGGCTTCGTTCGTCAAATATCCATGAGCTTTACGGTCAATCATTTTAAAACCTTCCTGAAGCCGATAGCGAATTCGTTTGGGCAATTTATCGTGAAGCGGAACCGAAACAAGTCCCGGATGATAAGATGATTCCGGCAAATCCTGAGATAAACGGTCGGCAACAAAATCAGCCATTCGCTGCGCCGGAGCAAACTGAGTTTGACCATTCAGTGAAAAGCACAAGCGTTCAATCTTACGCTGGAATTCCAATCCAGCAAAAACGCCCAAATGCCTGAATTCATTTAAATCCTCTGGTCTTATTTCAACAACCATTCCAGAATTTGCAAACCGGGTATTTCTTTGTGTCGGCGACATTCCGTTGACAACCATTTCGCCGGGAGCAGTAGCTGCCGGAACCATGATTCCGCCAGGGCACATGCAAAACGAATACACTCCGCGCTGATCAACTTGTTCAACAAACGAATAGGTTGCCGGTGGTAAATAAGGTCCTCGAGCTGGTTGGTTGTACTGAATGGTGTCGATTAAAGCCTGCGGATGCTCGGCCCTAACCCCAACAGCAAACGACTTCGCCTCTATCGAGATTCCGCGTTCGTACAACAATTCATAAATTTCACGTGCCGAATGCCCGGTTGCCAGAATTACAGCCTCTGCTTCAACGATTGTTGCGTCAGCAAGCATAATGCCCGAACATCTATCATCTTCAACAATCAGGTCGGCCACGCGACTATTGAAATGGA
>JAJZSZ010000072.1 GCA_021849365.1 Bacteroidota bacterium
GATCTAGGCAGGATTAATGGTGCGGGCCCGGGTCGTATTTAATCTTTCCGGATCGTAGATATATTTTATACGAAAAGAGACGCAATGCATGGCGTCTCTAACTTATCTGAAAACTATCGTTTTAACGATTTCTTCGCCCACCACCTCATTCAGCCGTTCTCTGATTTCTTCTTTCATCATCAGCAATTCGTTGCGCACAACCGGCGAAGTTGTTTCCACAAACAAGGTATTGTTTTGGATGTAAATATTCCTTGTATATCGGGTAACTGTTTTCCCCATTACGGTTTCCCACGATTTAATGAGGTCGAGTTCACTCATCTTCCGTTCGAGGTTATTTTCGCGAACGTAGTTTTTCAGTATGTTGCTAAGGCTTTCTGTATTACTTTTTCTCATAACCAATTAAATTACATTTCCATTGCTGATGGCAAAAATCCGGGACTCTGTTTCAAGTCCAACGATCATTTGATCCAAATGCTCCCGGTTGGTGTCGGTGATAAAAATTTGCCCGAAATGATCGTCAGCAACTAGTTTTACAATCTGCTCCACCCGTTCTTTATCCAGTTTATCGAAAATATCGTCCAATAATAAAATTGGTGTTATGCCCGAAATTTGCTTCATAAAATCGAACTGGGCCAGCTTGAGCGATACCAGGTATGTTTTTCGCTGCCCCTGCGAGCCAAATTTCCTGATGGGGTATCCGGCAAGCTCAAATTCGAAATCATCTTTATGAATTCCGGTTGTTGTGTATTGCAACATACGGTCCTTCCCGATCGAATCTTTCAGAAGCTGGTCAAAATCCTGATCAGTTAAATCAGATAGATGTTTCAGTCCCACGATTTCTTTTCCTCCGGAAATTAACTGGTAATACTTTTGAAAAATAGGCTGAAGATTTTCAATAAATGTTTTCCGCACGGCATGAATCTGCCGGCCATATTTAACCAGCTGATCATCCCATATTTCAACTATTTCGAGGTTAAATGCATTGTTTGCAGCAAATTGCTTCAGCAAATTATTCCGTTGCTGCAAAGCCCGGTTGTACCGAATTAATGCTTCGAGATAAACCGCATCGTATTGCGAAATTACCGAATCAATAAAACGGCGGCGCTCTTCGCTTCCACCTGTAATCAGGTTAGTATCCGAAGGCGTTACAACAATCAATGGTATAAGACCGATATGTTCCGATAGTTTTTTATATTCCTTCTGGTTACGCTTTACAATTTTTTTCTGATTTCGCTTTAATCCGCAATAAATGGTTTCGTCCGACTCTAGTCTCGAATATCTACCCTGAATCATGAAAAATTCCTGATCGAAACGGATATTCTGGCCATCAACAGGATTCAGGAAACTTTTGCAAAACGAAAGATAATAAATGGCGTCCATCAGGTTTGTTTTTCCTGCACCATTGTTGCCAATAAAGCAATTTAAGCCCTCAGAAAACTTAAATTCAGCATGTTCGATATTTTTGAAGTTAACAACCGATAATTCCTGAATGTACATTGCAGTGCCAGTTTTATAAGGCAAAACTACAAATTTCCGGCAGTGAATCCCGATAAAAATTTGCAATTCGGGATAATAACATCAATGTGTTGATTAATATTCATTTTTATCTTCAAAATCTGCCGTTTATTTTTGAAAATAATATATTTTTGCCTCTCGATTTTTGAAACACTTTACACAATATGACTAAAGATAAAAAAAGCACACAGGTAGATAACCTTACTGAAATTGAAAGTGCATTAACAAGAACCGAACAGTTTCTTGAAACTAACCAGAAATTAATTGGAATAGTAATCGGTGCAATCGTTGTTGTTGCTGTAGGTTATTTTGGATTGAATAAGTTCTATTTTGAACCACGCCAAAAACAAGCTCAGGAGCAAATGTACGTGGCTCAGAATTACTTCGAAAAAGACTCGTTCAATTTGGCTCTTAACGGCGACGGCAGCAATCCCGGATTTCTGGATATTATCGACGATTTTGGTTCAACCAAAGCCGGCAACCTGTCAAATTATTATGCCGGAATTTCATATTTGCACATGGGAAAATACGATGATGCTATCACCTACCTGAAAAAATTCGATACTGACGACATTCTGTTAGGCCCAATTTCTGTTGGTGCACAGGGTGATGCTCAGCTCGAACTTGGCAAAAGTGATGCAGCCCTTGACTTATATACACAGGCTTATAAAATGAACGAAAACGAGTTGACTACGCCAATTTACATGTTGAAAGCCGGCGAATTGCTCGAAGGTACAAAACAGGATGAGGCTTTAAAACTTTACGAAACAATCAAGCTAAAATATCCTGAAACAACTGAAGGACGTAGTATTGACAAATACATTGCCCGCGTTAAAGCCAAAATGAACAGCTAATAAAATCATCATTTCAATAAATAAAATCCCCTCATTGCAGGGGATTTTTTATTTTTGACAAAATTTAAACAACATGGCTACCAAAAATTTATCAGAATACGACTTAACATCTGTTCCGTCAGCAGCGGCTATGAAATTCGGAATCGTAGTTGCCGAATGGAATTATGAAATTACAGGAGCTTTGGCCGAAGGAGCTGTTGAAACGTTAAAAAAACATGGTGCTTCTGAAGAAAGCATCGTTGTTAAGCATGTTCCCGGAACCTTTGAACTTACTCTTGGTGCGCAGTATTTGGCTGAATACACCGATGCTGATGCAATTATCGTTCTTGGCTGCGTCATACAAGGCGAAACCCGTCATTTCGACTTTATTTGTCAGGGCGTAACCCAAGGCATTACCAGCCTGAATATGAAATACAATAAGCCGTTTATTTTTGGTGTACTTACCACCGACAACCAGCAGCAGGCGCTCGACCGTGCCGGCGGAAGACTTGGAAATAAAGGCGACGAAGCGGCAGTTACTGCCATAAAAATGCTGGCTTTACAAAACGATTTGACATCTACGAAATAAAAAAGGGGCTTTCGCCCCTTTTCACTTTTAACCAACAAAACTATTATTGTGGACCTCCACCGAATCCTCCCATCCGGCCTTGCCCATTTCGTCTCATTTCTTCACGCTTTTTCTGATTTTCATCAAAAGTTTTAGCTTGATCCGGAGTTAAGACTGCTCTGATTTCTTTGTTTCTCTCAGCCTGCACTTTCATCATTTCATCACGCATTTTTTGGCGCTCTTCGTCGCTTGCATCGCGCATCTTGGCAAAGTCGAACGACTGTTTTCCCATGTACTTCTTATTAATCGCCTGCACTTTTGTTTCCTGATCTTTGTTGAGTTTCAATTCTTCAACCAGGCGTTGTGTTTGCCTTTTAACCATTTCTTCAGGGTTCATCTGAGGACGATCACCTCTGGCACCAGGGCCTCCCTGAGGCATTGTTTTCGAAGGACGTGCGCCTCCACCTCTTTCCTGGGCGTAAGTTGATCCTGCTACTAAAAACAGGACAATTAATAAAAGACTTAATTTTTTCATTCCAATATTTTTAAGTTTTAATTATCACACGCAACCTACTGCCAATGTGGGCATAAAACCAATACATCAAACGGCTGGACACGTGCATTTATTTTTTAGTCTCTGTTTCCATTGACTAAATTTTGTCCAAATGGTTTAAGCACAATGGCTCTGTTTCGTCAAAAAATCATGACTAAATCCTGTTTGGCAATTCAATATGCTTATTTTTGAAAAAATTCTAAAAACGAAGCAGTGAAAGCACTCCTTTTTGCCGCAGGAATGGGAACCCGCCTGAAAAGTTACACGCAGGATAAACCAAAAGCATTGGTTACTTTAGCCGGAAAACCACTCATCCAACACGCCATTGAATACCTGATATCGTTCGGAATTACAGATATTACTATCAATGTTTTTCACTTTGCTGAACAGGTTATCTCTTTTATCAACGAGCACGATTCTTTTGGAATAACCATTCATGTTTCAGACGAACGCAATCAGCTTTTAGACACTGGCGGCGGATTGAAGAAAGCCGGAACTTTCCTGAAAGGTAATGAACCTATCCTGATATACAATGTGGATGTCATCAGTAATCTGGACCTGAACGCTGTGCTGAAATATCATCAGGAACAGAAAGCACTGGCCACTTTGGTGGTTCGTTCGCGCAAAACCAGCCGATACCTAATGTTCGATAGAAACCTGCAACTGGCCGGATGGAAAAATTTCAGCAACGGTGACACCATTATCAGCCGCGCAAAAGAATTTCAGGAAGCAGAACCGTTTGCTTTTAGCGGAATACACATTGTTCAGCCTGAGATTCTGGATCTGATTACCGAAGAAGGTAAATTTCCTATTATGGACCTTTACCTGCGACTTGCCAAAGAACATCAGATAAAAGCATTTATTGACCAATCGGATTTATGGATGGATTTGGGGAAACCAGAGCAATTGCTGGCAGCCGAAGAATTACTGAGCAAAAAATAAAGGCCGCTCCCTTGCAGAAACGGCCTCTCTGAATCTTTTGTATTTTCTATTTTGCAGCTTCCGGTTTCAGAGCCACACCAAAATAGTTTTTAAAGTCGAACCATTTAGCGGCAGCCGCTTTTAAGTCGTCTGTTGTAAATGCATTTACAATGCTGTCGTAATCATTGAACCCACTAAAGTCACCATTGCTGTTAATCCAGGTATTGCTCAAAATGCTTAACCAGTATTTATTTTCGCGCAGATTGGTTTCTCGCTCACGCAACAGTTTTTCCTTAGCTTTTTGCAAATCGGCCGCACTCGGTCCGTTCGTAGCAATATCTTTGATCTGGGTAAATACAGCCTCTTTAAGTTCAGCCAGTTTTGCCGGATCGGCACCATAATAAATAGCAATGCTGTATTTCGGATCAGGGAAACGCTCAATCGACGGATTAGCATCGATGTAATACACACTGCTCTTATCTTCGCGAATCACTTCGAGCAAACGAGTGGACACGATTTTAGCCAACGCGTTGATCAGCAGATTATTTCTGCGATTATAATCGTAATCACCATGAAATACAATGTATTGGATACTTTTGGCGTCCTGTCCCTTGTAAACCGTTTTTTCCACAACTCCTGAAGGTTCTTTTATTCCAGGATTTTTCCAGCTTTCGTTTTTATAAGTAGAAGGTAAGGATGCCAAATATTTCTCTGCCAGTTTTTTCAAGGCTTCCTTGTCAATTTTACCTACAAAGAAGAATTTAAAATCGCTTGCATCGCTGAATCGTTCACGATTGATTTCAGTAATCCGGGAAAGATCCGCTTCCTTCAAAAGTTCGGCCGACATAGGGCGTTTCCGTGGATTATAGTTGGCCGATACAACCATCAATGTATCCTGAAAAGCTGCTTCGGGAGACAACTTCTTATTTTCAAGAGCTCCCGCCGAACGGGTCATGTACGAGTTGAATGCCGATGGGTCGGTACGCTGCCCCATAAAATACATGTAAATCAACTGGAACAACGTTTCAGCATCCTTCACTGAAGAGCCGCCGCTGAATCCTTCCCGCAAATCGCTGATATAAGGATTGATGCCCACTGCTTTTCCCGACAACAGCTTATCCAGTGAAACTTTGTCGAAATCACCCAACCCGCTCAAAGCCAGAATTGACGAAGCGAGATCAGCCGAGATATCGTCTTTTTGACCGTACAACGAACTTCCGCCCAGACTATAGGCCGAAAACAAAATTTCGTCATCTTTAAAATCGGTCGTTTTCACAATCACTTTGGCGCCGTTCGATAAAGTCCATTCTTCGGCATCAACCTGATCAATTTTCTTCACTGAGGTAACTGTGCCAGCTTTTGGTTCTGCTGGAATCAACGGTTTATCCGTAACCTTATCGGCATACGGTTCAATCGGCATTTTCTCTGCCTCTACCAAATAACGACGCAAATCGTCTTCCGTCGGAACTTTTACTCCTTCTTTTTCAGGAGCAGTCAGAATCACAACGCGGTTTTCCTTGGTAATCCATTTCGATGCCAGTGCATTCACCTCTTCCAGCTTAATTCCTGGGATGAACGCCTGGTAATATTTGAACTCGTTTTCGATGCCAGGGAATGGTTCTTCGGTGGTCAGAAAATTCCTTTTGTACTCCTCGGCATAGGCATTCGATTTTTGCTTTTCCCTCTCATTATATGCATTTTCAATCGAGGTCATCATGGCTGCTTTCTGACGGTCGAGTTCGCTTTGGGTAAAACCAAATTTCAATACACGTTCGTTTTCGGCAAGTACTGTTTTTATTCCTTCCTCAATCTTATCATTCTGGCTAATTACTACTGAATTATACACACTTTTAGGTCCAAATAGTGCTCCAAAGCCCGAATTTGCCATCAGGAACGGCGGATTTTCCTTTTGGGTCAACTCAGCCAAACGGTCGTTGATCATGGCATTGTAAAGACCTTCGACAATACCTCTCCGGTAATCATTGATGGTTTTCGATTTTTGCAGCGGATGTTTATAAAACACCTGCGCCATGGCATAACGGGCTTCTTTGTCGGTTACTACCGAAACAAGTGTTTCTTTGTGATCAGGAATATCATAAACCTGTTTCTTTCGCGGATTTTTTACGGCTGGAATCTTCGAAAACAGATCAGTAACCTGCTTCACCATTGCTTTTTGATCGAAATCGCCCACTACCACTACTGCCTGCAAATCGGGACGGTACCAATCGCTTCTGAATTTACGAAGTAATTCAGGCTTGAAATGATCAACAATCTCCATCTTTCCAATGGGCAACCGTTCGGCATATTTCGAATTGTGCAGAAAAACCGGAAGCCATTTTTGCATCATCCGCTCATCAGCATCACGGCCACCACGCCATTCTTCATGAATTACACCACGTTCCTTCTCAATTTCGTCGTCAGCATCGGTTACCTGGCAAGCCCAATCGTAAATTACCTGCAACCCTTTATCCATGAATTTCGCGCTGTCGAGCGGAACTTTTATCATGTACACTGTTTCGTCAAAACCCGTATAGGCATTGATCTCCGGCCCAAATTCCATCCCAATCGATTCAAGGTAATTTACCAGTTCGTGTTTCGGAAAATTTTTGGTTCCGTTAAACGAAAGGTGCTCGGCAAAATGCGCCAACCCCAGCTGATTATCATCTTCTTCAACCGAACCGGCTTTAACAACCAAATACAAATCGGCCCTGTTTTTGGGGGTACTGTTCGCTCGCACATAATAGGTCATTCCGTTTGGTAAAACTCCTTTCGAAACCTTCGGATCAGTCGGAATAGGATCGGTCAGCTTGAATTGCGGCTGCCCAAAACAAACCGCTGCTGTCAACAACCAGGCTACTGTTAGTATTCTTCTCATTTTGTGATGTTTTTGAAATTGTATATGTTTTCAAAGATATTTTTCTACAGTAAGTGCAAAAGCACTTTCTTCATTCGACTGTGCCAAAAGGAACCGATGTTTCAGTTCTTCCGGACCATTGGCAACGATGTATGAATAGTTGGTAAACTCAAGCAAATCCAGATCGTTGAAATCGTTACCTATGCCGAGCGTATGTTCGTGTTCAATCTGATACGAATCGCAAACAAACTTCACCCCATTCCCTTTCGAAACCGAGCGGTGAAAAATTTCCATCCAGATGTATCCCGTTTCGAGCGGTGAGCTCGTCCGCACCACCTTTACCTCCAGAAACTGGCTTTCAATATCGTCTTTCAATTTCAGGAAACGTTCCAGGTTATTCGGAAAAACAACCAGGAACTGGCAGGCCTCAGAATCGACAGGTTTTCCTTCGGGCAAAGGCTCCGAATGTGCCTGAAGGTAGGAGAAATAGTTCTCGAATTCAGCACACGGAACAGTTCCGCGATGATACCAGCACATGTAATTATCAGGAACCGGCTTGAACAGGTGAAAATTCAAATCGTTGACGATTAAAAATTCCGACAGTCGCTGAACCGCATCCCGGCTCAGGTTCTGGTGATAAACCAATTTTTCATTACGGCGATCATACACTCCGGCTCCCGACGAAAACACAATGTAATCGAACGGCACATCGTCCGATACCACTTCCATCGTTTTTTTCAGGTTACGGCCGGTTGCAATTACACGTAATATTCCTTTTTCACCCAGCGAGTGAAGTGTATCTATATTTTCCTTCGAAATCGACTTGTCGTTCCTCAAAAATGTACCATCCAAATCGGTTGCAACAAGTTTCAGCACACGGTTATTATTTACCATTTCATCCAGCATTTTCTTCCTGACAACAACAATCTTATTCTGAATCAGTTTACCCTGCAGGCAACGCATTACAGTTTTTTATTAAGTAAAATTACAAATACGAATGTACGGAGAAAAAAATGCACAGTCAAAAGATCAGGATTAAATTATGTATATAAACTTGCGGAATTTCCATTTCAGAATCAGAGAATACCATGATAAATATCGGGATATTAGCCTCGAATTTATATCTTTGCTGACCAAAAAATTAAGAACATTTAACTTTTGAACGGAGTACTTCGCAGTAATGATTTGCACCTTGGCAATACCTATGGAGAAAATCTGGATCAAATTAATAACTTAAATTTATTCAAGTGAAGATTGCATTAATCGGTTACGGGAAAATGGGGAAAGAGATCGAACAGATCGCACTTGACCGCGGACACGAAATAACACTGAAAATTGATATTACCAATCCGGAAGATTTGAACCTGGAGAATCTGAAAAAAGCTGATGTTGCCATTGAGTTTACGGTTCCGGCTTCGGCCATTACCAATTACAAGCTTTGTTTCGAGGCTGGTATTCCGGTAGTCAGCGGAACAACCGGCTGGCTCGAAAAACTTCCGGAAGTGCACCAATTATGTGCCACAGCAAATGGAACATTTTTTCACACCACCAATTTCAGTCTTGGGGTAAATATCTTTTTTGCCGTAAACAAAAAGCTGGCTGAACTGATGGCCAACCGCAGCGAGTACAAAGTGGAAATGAAAGAAATTCACCACACCCAGAAACTTGATGCCCCAAGCGGAACCGCCATTACTCTTGCCGAAGGAATTATCGGTAATATTCCGTCAAAAAAATCGTGGGTAAATCATACGACCGATTCTGTTGACGAACTTGGAATCATTTCGGAACGCGAAGGACAAGTTCCCGGAACACACATTATCAATTACGACTCGGAAGTTGATTACATTGAAATAACACATTGTGCCAAGAGTCGCAAAGGTTTTGCCTTCGGAGCTGTGCTGGCTGCCGAATACAGTTTCGGCAAAAAAGGAATTCTGACCATGAACGATTTGCTAAATATTTAATAACACTATACACATGAAAGAAATATTAACCAATAAATGGTTCAAGTTTGCCGTAGTTGGCTTCATTTATCTGCTGTGGGTAATCTGGATCGAAAGTTTCCTTTGGCTGATAGGACTTGCTGTAATCTTCGACATTTATATCTCGAAGAAAGTACACTGGGCCTTCTGGAAAAAGAAAAATACGCCCGATGGCAAGCAAACTAAAGTGGTTGAATGGATTGATGCCATCATCTTCGCGGTAATTGCCGCTACTTTTATCCGGATGTTCTTCATTGAAGCATACACCATCCCAACCTCATCAATGGAAAAATCGATGCTGATTGGCGATTACCTGTTCGTGAGCAAAACTTCGTACGGACCAAAACTTCCGAATACGCCACTTTCATTCCCGTTTGTGCATCATACCATGCCATTCTCGAAAACTTCAAAATCGTATGTCGAGTGGATTAAAAATCCGTACAAACGCATTGCCGGTTTCGGAAAAGTGAAAAACAACGATGTAGTTGTGTTCAATTTTCCTGAAGGAGATACCGTAGCGCTTAACGTTCAGAACCAAAGTTATTATTCGTTGGTTCGCAACTATGGACGCGCCCGCGTTTGGCAGGAAAAAGAAACTTTTGGTGATATTATTGCACGCCCGGTTGACAAACGCGAAAACTACATTAAACGCTGCGTGGGAATTCCCGGAGATAATATTGAACTGAAAAACGGTCAGCTTTACGTCAATGGAAAAGAGCAAACCCATTTCCCCGGAATGCAAAAAGAATACATTGTAACTACCGACGGAACAGGCATCAACAAACGCACGCTCGACCAGCTTAAAATTGCTGAAGACGATCGCCATGTAATTTCGAACAACCAGTACCTTTTCCCGCTTACACTCGAAAACGAAGGGAAACTGAAGGCCATGAAAAATGTGAAATCGGTGCAGGCGACTCAGGTAACTGCCGGAAACTGGGACTCGAACATTTTCCCGTTCAGCAACAAATACCCTTGGAATGTCGATAATTTCGGACCGCTGGAAATTCCTAAAAAAGGCCAGACCGTTCAGTTAACCATCGACAATCTTCCATTATATCAACGCATTATCGACTTGTATGAAGAAAACGACCTTCAGGTGAAAGACGATAAGATTTTAATTAATGGCAAGGAAGCAACCAGCTATACCTTTAAAATGGACTACTACTGGATGATGGGCGACAACCGCAACAATTCGGCTGACTCGCGCTACTGGGGCTTTGTTCCTGAAGATCATGTGGTAGGAAAAGCAGTATTTATCTGGCTATCGCTCGACAAAGACCAGCCATTCTACAACAAAATACGCTGGAGCCGCCTGTTCTCATTTGTGCATTAGAATTTGGTAAAAACCATAAAGAGAGAGGATAATCAGAGCGGTTATCCTCTCTTTTTGCTTTTAGTCCCGGCATTTGTAAACATTTGTTCGCTTTCTGCCTTTTATATATTTTAGCTGCCAAGAAATTCAGTTTATGTCCTGGAAAGTTATATTGTTTTTAATACTGCTGGTGCTGTTGGTCATCCTCACTGTACAAAACCAGATTGTGCTCAATATCCGGTTCCTGCACTGGGAACTTAAAGATATTCCGGTGATATACATTTTGCTCTCCGGACTGGTTTTTGGATTTCTCTTATCGATGATTATACAGCTTCCCACCATTATGAGGCTTAGAAGAGAACTCCGGAAAGTAGTGCACGAACTCGAAGAAAGCGAAAGAATTGAGCCGGCCAACAGCGAAGAAGTTGACTCGGAAGGCGTGAGCATGGGAAAAGATTACAAGGGCGGATTTTTCAACGAATAACAATGACACAATATACAGGAATTCTTCTCAGTACAGCATATTTTGCGCCAGTCAGGTACTTTTCAAAGCTAATTGCTTATCCCGAAGTTTACATCGAGCAACACGAGAATTTTGTCAAACAAACCTACCGCAACCGAACGGTTATTCTGGGCGCCAATGGCCCCATTCCGCTCATCGTGCCGGTTGAAAAAGGGCGCGACCGTAAAGTGACAATTAAAGATTTGCGTATTGCTTACGACGAGGAATGGCAGCGTAACCACTGGCGCACCATTTTTTCGGCATACAACTCTTCCCCTTTTTTCGAGTATTATGCCGATGAGATTGAAACATTCTTCCGGAAAAAACCAGTGTTCTTGTTCGATTTCAATCAGCAAATTACCGAAACAATTCTCGAGCTGATTGAAGCAGAAGTCACAATAAAGCTAACTGATGATTTTGAGCAAATCCCTGAAAATTGCCTGAATTTCAGGGAGCAAATCAGTCCAAAGCTTCATTTGATCAATCCCGATCCGCATTTCGAGGCCCAACCCTATACCCAGGTTTTTTCAGAAAAATTTGGTTTTGTGCCCGATTTAAGCATCCTTGATTTGCTGTTTAACGAAGGACCATCGGCTCATGCTTTATTGGAGGAATGCTTTCGACCTTAAAAACACTTTTCACCCAAATGTACTTTTAACAAAATATTTGACCGTTTAATCAGTCATTCCTACCGTACAATAATTTACTATTTGTATCTTTATGTTTTTCTGTGATATTTGAAGAAAACAGAAAACATCATGAAAACAACTTCCCTTTTTACGGTTGCAACCCTTTTACTGAGTCTTCTGTCTTTATCATCATCCGCCAAATGGATACATGTAAAATTTAGGCCAAACGAAGTATTCGTTTACGAATGGAGAAGTAATGTTGCAAGTTTGCCCTACAATGCTATTCAAACCGAAGGAAAGCGTGTCATTCGGTTTTCATTGCAAATTGACAGCATTGCCCAAAAGAAAATTGTTTTTACAGCCCGTGTACTTCATAATGTAAATGAGTTAACCAACAGAAACTTTGGTAATTCTTCAGACTATGGATATCCTAAATTGGAGAAATTTTATCAGGAAGGAGAACCCGCTGAAATACTGGAAGAAACCCTGTATAAGATTCCATTCCGGTTTGAACTGGACAGAAAGCAAAATACAATAGCCCTTGTTAACCAGGATGAAATAATTAAGCGAAGTCAGCAAATATTAAAATCGCGCCAGTATTCAAATAAAATGATAGAGGATATTGTGGCCACATTACGATACAGTGTCCTGTACAACAAAACAAAATTTTTCCTGGCACCTTTTCGGTACATCCGCACCAATCTGGATATTCAGGATACTTTCACTAACAACAAGAATAATATACTGGTACAAAACCACGGAAATGAAATACTAGAGATTAATGGTGTACCCAACGAAAACATATCGTACCTGAATTACAAAATTGACCTAGCGCACGGATTAATTGTATCTTCGGTAAAAAGGAAAAATACAGACAAAGAAGAGTCTAATAAACTCTATTTAAGCCGACGCGAAGAAAATATTGAACCTGAAGAAAGACTTGTACTACTTGAACGGACAGACACTAAGCCAAAGAAAATTATTGTTTGCGGGCACATCGACAACCCTGTCAGTTCGCAGGTAAATCTGTATATCCAAACAAAAATTTTCGGTACCGAACTCGATTCGAAAGCCGAGCAACTTGACAAAGCCGGCAATTTCAGGTTCGAGTTTAAGCTGGAAGAAGGTGGTTTGGTTGCTTTGGTAAATCCAAACAATAACCATTTTTACAACAGTGTACCTATACTTTTGTATGCCTGTCCGGGCGACTCAATTGGTATAAACTTCAGCTTAAGAAACAAAGAAAGTAAGTATCCGAAAGATAAATATACCTATAAAGTAACCATCCCCGGCACCATTACTTTTTCGGGTGACCGACAGAAAGAGGCTCAATTGCTTTACCAGTTTCAAAGCATGAATGATTTGCCTCCGCTTGAGTACAATTACAATCGCTTCAATTTAGGTTTATCGCAGGTGAATGCTATAGAGTACCTCAATGCACTTGAAAAATTAGACAATTTATTAAAGCCGTTAAGCGAAGATAAATCGTGCACGGCATCTGCTCTTTTCCTGAAAAAAGAATTACAGGCTTATTTGTATACCTGTTTATTCAATTCCCGGGTGGAAGATCCGACATTAGCCTTGATGCCTCGTTATAGTGGGTCAATCATTTCTGGGAACATGAAAGATTTGGTTTTCAACCAGCTCGATACGCTTAACATTCAACGGATTTATAACGATTACGGAATCTTTTCACGCAGCCTTACCGAAGCTTACATCAATTACAAATACTTTCGGATAATCAGCTCGAAGAGCACGGCTTTGTTGTTTTACCGGCTTGATCCCGAACAAAGTTTGCAGCTTTGCAAAATGCTATTGTTTGGTTCACCGATGTATCGGGAAGCAGCCGCACGACTGTACAACTATATGCTTGATGCAAAACCTGACTCGAAAACCGACAACCAATGGCAGGGCGAAATCAATGAAATGTTTGGGCTGATGATTGAACGATGCAACGATGAAACTTTTAACTGCTCGCTTCGTGAGATCGTTGAAAATTACAAGAAATGGAAAGCCATCAAACATGTACCAGATAACCTCTTCCTTAATCTGAAAGGTGAAAAAGTCAGCTTGCACTCATTCATTGCCAAACGTCCGACCATCATTTGTGCCGCTAAAAGCTGGTCGGTTGGGCGATACGAAATGGACGAAGCCGCCAGACAGCATCCTGAATTCAATTTCGTTCATATCGACGAAGGCGATAATTTCGAATACTGGAAAAAATGGAATGCCCGCGCAAATCCTTTTGCTCACCAGCTTTATCTTTCAACCGACTCGCTCAGGTTAAGTGATATTTTCCTGAATAATATCGGCAAGTTTATCATTTTCGATAAATCAGGAAAACGAATTGGCATCGAACGTGAAATTGAATGGGCAATACAGGTTGGTGAAGATGGCCGGCGACAATATTTCAAAGACGTAAGTAAATCAGTTTTAAGTGGTATTATTCTTTTTCTTGGCTTCTTATTGCTTGTTTCGCTGGCCGGATTCCTGATTTACAAAATCAAGATGAATAAGAAACTAAAACAGCAAACCCAGGAAAAACGACTGCGCGAGTTGCAAATGGCAGCCATCCGTGCCCAGATGAATCCGCACTTCTTGTTCAACAGTCTGAATTCGGTACAAAACCTTGTTCAGCAAAACAAAAATAAGGAAGCGCATTTGTATCTGTCGGACTTTGCAGGGCTGATCCGAAAAGTACTGAAGAACTCGGATAAGGAAGAAGTGTCGCTCGCCGAAGAACTCGAAACATTGGAGCAATACCTGAACCTCGAGAAACTGCGCTTCGATTTTGAGTACAGTATTGAAGTGGACGACCAGATTGACAAAGACCTGTTTATGCTTCCATCGCTCATTCTGCAACCATTTGCCGAAAATGCATTAGTTCACGGACTTCAGCACAAAGCCGGAAATAAAAAGCTTCTGGTACAGATCACGAAAATTGAAAACGCCATTCTTATTGCTATTGAAGATAACGGGATCGGATTTAACGCCTCCCAAAAACTAAAAACTACCTCGAACGGTGTGGGTATGCGGATGAATCAGGAGCGAATCCAGATGATGAAAGAAAAATACGGGGGCAACTATTCATTCAAAATCATTGATCTGGCTGAGCAGGGCCTGGAAGGCTCGCGAATAGAAATAATTATTCCTGACGAACAGTAATTTTATCATAAAAACAGAAACGAATTAGTAACCATGTAAAACAATTTAAACTAAAAAAACCATGAGAAGATTTATCCTAATTTTCACTCTGATTCTTTTTTCAGGGGTTGTCCTTCATGCCCAGGCCCCGGTAAACAAGTTTCTAATCAAAGGAATGATTGCCGATTCTACTTCAGGCAAAGGTCTTCCTTACGCAACCATCAGCATTCAAAGTGGAGCCCAGGGAGTGATC
This sequence comes from Bacteroidota bacterium, assembly GCA_021849365.1. Classification (GTDB taxonomy): domain Bacteria; phylum Bacteroidota; class Bacteroidia; order Bacteroidales; family Prolixibacteraceae; genus Aquipluma. Next base: position 15,070 of record JAJZSZ010000072.1, read on the forward strand.
AAGCGACTGGCCAGCGACACCAACGGCAAATTCGATTTTACATTAAATGCACCGGGAAAGTACAATATCATTGTTCAGTCGATTGGCTACGAAAACGGTCACAAAGAAGTTAATCTCGACGGGAAAAAGACGAACATCGACCTTGGCGTGATTAAGGTTAGCGAAGGCATACAAAAGATTGACGAAGTGGCCATTGTAGCAAAAAAACCGTTGGTCAGAACCGAGGTCGATAAAATAATTTACAGCACCGAAGTTGACCCGGAAGCAAAGACCAGCAATGCGCTCGAAATGCTTCGTAAAGTGCCGCTGGTAACGGTTGATGGCGAAGATAATATCCAGGTAAAGGGAACATCCAATTTCAAAATACTGATCAACGGGAAAAGCTCGTCGATGATGTCGCAAAACCCCAAAGATGTACTGCGGAGCCTTCCGGCCAGCACCATTAAA